>CAZWUP010000123.1:0-1744 GCA_964637045.1 uncultured Porticoccaceae bacterium
GCGGAAGTCGTGGCCCCACTGGGATACGCAATGGGCCTCGTCGATGGCGAACAGGCTGATTGGGGACTGTTCCAGCAGTGACAGGCAGCGCTCCCGGGTGAAGGTAACCAGGTCGTCGGTGCGAAAGCGCACCAGGGGCGCGGCGTCGTCCTGGAGGGAGGTCACCACCAGCTCGCCGCGCTCACCGTCCGCCACGGGCTCGTCTCCGTCCGGGTCCAGTACCTCCACCAGGGCCAGGTCCTCCCAGGCGTGAAAGCCGGCATGGGCGGAGCAGTCGATGGCGCCGATGACATCGCCGAGACTGGTGATCTCATACATCTCCAGGTCCCACTCCATCATCAGCTTGCGCACCCGGGGCGGCGGTGCCTCGCCCCCGTAGATTGCCCCCTTGTAGCTGGAGAACACATCGCGGAGATCGGTGTCGTGCTTCCGCGCATGGTCCTCGATGGCCATAATCAGGGGGGTGGACAGCACCATCATGGCGGTGGGCCGGAAGTTGATGCTGTCGGCAAACAGGCGCGGCAGTTCACTCGGCGAATGCTGGTAGGTGAGGGGCTTGAAATCGCAGGTGGTGTAGTTGGTGGTGAGGTGGCCGCCGCGAAAGGTGAACAGGCAGACGCTGATGTAGTCCCCGGGGCGCACCCCCATGTGCCAGTAATCCCTGGTGGTCTGAATGTTGGCGATGGGCCGCGACTGGGGCACCGGCGTGGGGTCGCCGGTGGTGCCCGAGGTGAAGCCCACTTTGATCAGGTGGGGCGCCTCGAGGCATTTCAGACCGCCGTAGGGGTCATTCCTGGCGTCGCGAAAGTGGCGGATGCGATCCTTGTCGATAAAAGGCGCCTTTGCGCGAAAGTCCGCCAGGGAGCGGATGTCGGAGGGCTTGACCCCGGCGGCGTCCCAGACCTCGCGGGTGAGGGCGGAGCGCCCGTAGGCGTAGGGCAGCAACTGCCAAAGCAGGCCCTCCTGGAGGCGCTCCAGGTCGGGCCGGGCCATGGTTTCGATGGCCTCATCATAGTATTTGGAATAAGCGGGCATGGATCTTCTGCTATTTTCGTTATGGGTGATCGGAGCCTACACTACACAAGCTGCCAGGGGAATCCCGGACAATAGCTGTGTGCTTGGCGGTGCAGGGCGGCTGCCAGGGGCCAAAGGCTGGCCGAGATAGCCCCGATCTGCCACCGCCTTGTTGGCCGGTTGGGCTATGCCGCCACAGGGGCCGACGCTGCGATATTTAATTTGTACGTACGTACAAAATATGGCAGGATGGCTTTCTTCTCCCTGTACGCTCGGCAGCAAGCCGGCGCTTCACCTCCGGGTGGATAAGGTTACAAAATGAATGACTCCAAACAGAATCAACACCCGCCAGCGGTGCAGGCCCTGCTCGCGGCCCGGGATGCCAACGGCGACGCTGCCCGCAGCACCGCTCTGGCGAAAATTCACGCCCGCGGCGCCTTGACTGCCAGGGAGCGCATCGCCGCCCTGGTGGACGCAGACTCCTTTGTGGAGTACGGGCTGCTGGCAAATTCGGTAAACCCCGATGTGGATGCCCCCGCCGACGGTATCGTCACCGGCCTGGGTGCGGTCGGTGGCCATCCGGTGGCGGTGCTCTCCTACGATTACAGTGTGTATGCCGGTTCCCAGGGGGATATCGGCCACGGCAAGCAGGCGCGGTTGTTCGAGCTGGTGGAGAAGTTGCGCTGCCCGCTGGTGATGTTTCTGGAGGGCGGTGGTGCCCGCGCCCAGG
>CAZWUP010000123.1:1754-7985 GCA_964637045.1 uncultured Porticoccaceae bacterium
CCCAGGACATCCTCCATATGCGCTCCGGGAACAACGACGATTTTGTGCGCCTGCCCCGGCTGGTGGGGCGGGTGCCCATCGTCAGCCTGGTGTTGGGCCGCGCCTTTGCCGGCCACGGCATTCAGGCCGGCATGAGCGACCTGGTGATCGCCACCCACTCTGCCTGCCTTGGGGTGGCCGGCCCCCCCCTGGTGGAGTCGGCCTTCGGCACCAGGTTGACCCCGGAGGAGCTGGGTCCCGCCGGCCTGCATTACGGCCTGGGGGTAATCGATGTCCTGGTGGAGCGGGACGCCGAGGCCATAGCCAGCGCCCGCCAGTACCTGGAGCTGATGCTGGCGCGGCGTATTGCCCACCGGGGCGAGGTTGCCGCGGTGCCGGCCCTGCGGGAGGTCATTCCCGACAATCCGCGCATGGCCTATGACGTGCGCAAAATCATTGCCCTGGTGGCGGATCCGGACTCGGTATACGAGGTCAAGCGGGGCTGTGCCGGCAACCTGGTGGTTTGTCTGTGCCGCATCGGCGGTCATGTCACCGGGATTATCGCCAATCAACCCGGCGTGTATGCCGGGACAATAGACGCCCCGGCTGCCAACAAGATGGAGGATTTCATCCGTCTCTGTGACGACAAGGGTATTCCCCTGCTGTTTCTGGTGGACAGCCCGGGCTTTCTGATCGGTCCAGATGCGGAAAAACAGGCGTTGGTGAAACACGGCAGCAGGTGTGTGGTGGCCCTGGCCCGGGCCCGGGTTCCCATCCTCCAGGTGGTGCTGCGCAAGTCCTACGGCATGTCGTCCCTGGTGATGGGCAACCGCATGTGGGGCGGTGTCCTCAGCCTGGCCTGGCCCGGCGCCGAATTCGGGGTGATGGGACTGGAGGGAGCGGGCAAGCTCAGCGGCGGCGGCGACAGCGTCAAGGCCAAGGAGGCGGTGGCCCGGCTGACGGCTCGGGGCACGGCCCTGGGGATGGCGCGAAGCTTCGAGTTCGATGACGTGATCGACCCCGCCGATACCCGGCGCCTGCTGTTTCTGACCCTCAACCTGATCAACGCCGAGCCAGCCTGATGTCGCTTCCCGAAACCTATCCACAACTGCTGTGCCGTCGCGCCCAGGAAAACCCCGGAGCTATCTACCTCGAGCGGGTGGAGGGCGGCCAGATAACCTATGGTGATTTTTACCAGCAATCCCTGGTGTGGGCCGACGCCCTCGAGCGCGTCGGGGTGGCTGCCAATGAGCAGCTGGCCGCCATGGTGCCCCCCGGTATCGACGCCGCCCTGTTGTTTGCCGGCTGCGGTTGGCGGCGCGCCCGTTTCACTGCCCTCAACACCGCCTACCGCGGCGATATGCTGCGCCATACCCTGGCCACAGCCCAGCCCAGGGTGATGGTGATCGCCAGCCGTTACCTGCCGCAGCTCGAAGGCCTGGATTTGGCGGATATCGGGTTGCATGCCCTGGTGGTGCTGGACGAGGATCAGCCTGCACCCCGGCCCGGGCTGGCCATCCTGGGGCGCGGCCAGTTCCTTGCCGGAGCAGTGGCCAGGGAGCTGGACCCGCCCAGGCCCTGGGACGTGGCCAGCGTGATATACACCTCGGGCACCACCGGCCCCTCCAAGGGGGTGCTGGTGTATTGGGCCCAGCTCCACGCCACTGCGGCGGACGCCACCTGCGACGAGCTGACCACCGCCGATTGCTGGTTCGCCCCGCTGCCCATGTTCCATGTCAGCGGCCAGTCCTCGCTCTATAAATCCGCCCTGGCGGGGTGCCGCATGGTGGTGCGGGAAGTGTTGAGCATCACTGACTTTTTTGCCGATATCGCCCGCTTCAAGGTCACCGGCACCGTGTTGCTGGAATCCATGATCGGCATGATCACCAAGCAGGTGGAGCAGGGCCTGGTAAAGCCCCCGTCTCTGCGCTATCTGGTGCTGGTGCCGGTGCCCCCGGGCATCGACGCCTTCAAGGCCCTGCTCGGCGTGCGCATCTCCACCATGTACAACATGACGGAGATCAGTGGCCCCCTCAGTTCCAACGGTTTCAACGTGGACGACAGTCTGGCCCGCAGTTGCGGCCGCCTGCGCCAGGGCTACCAGGCCCGGGTGGTGGACGAGTACGACTATCCCCTCGGCCCCGGACAGGTGGGCGAGCTCGTCCTGCGCGCCGATTCCCCCTGGGTAATGACTGGCGGCTACCTCAACAATCCCGAGGCGACGGTTGCGGCCTGGCGCAATGGCTGGTTTCACACCGGCGACCTGTTCCGCTACGACGAGGCCGGCCGCTACTATTTTGTCGACCGCCTCAAGGACAGCGTGCGGCGCCGGGGGGAGAATATCTCCTCCGCGGAAGTGGAAAATGACATCAACGCCCACCCGGCGGTGGCCCAGTGTGCGGTGGTGGCTGCCCGCAACGATCAGGGTGACGAGGAGGTCAAGGCCTTTATCGTTCCTCGCCAGGGTGCCAACCCCGACCCCGCCGAGATCATCCAATTCCTGCGCGCCCGCCTGCCCCATTTTATGGTCCCCAGGTATCTGGAATTTATTGCCGACCTGCCCCGCACCCCCAGTCAAAAAATCCAGAAGCACCTGCTGCGGGAGCTGGGCAACAGCGAAAAAACCTGGGACAGGGAACGCGCCGGCATTGTCATCAAGCGGGAAGCTCCGTAGCTCCTGTGCCAATGTGCGTCGACAAGTAGCCCTTGCAGACCAACACACTTCGCCAACACCTCCACCTTGGGGCGCATTATGAAAATTATTGATATACAGGCGTTTCAGCTTCACTCTCACCCGGAAAAGCTGTTCTTTTTCGACCGGATGGGCCGCATGGAATTCAAGCATGTGTTGCTTCGTATCCTCACGGATGAAGGAGTAGAAGGTAACGTCATTACCTATCTAATGAATCCCGACGAGTTTGCCTCTCAGCTGGACGGTTACCGCGCCTATTTGACAGGCAAGGATCCCCACTACGTTGAAGCCATTTCTCAGCAACTCACCTTTGGTCTCGAGCGGCCCTCCATGGGTGCCAGTGCCATCGACATCGCCTTGTGGGATTTGTTGGGAAAGATTCACGGTGAGCCCGTGTATCGTTTGTTGGGCGCCGCGCGGGACAGGATACGCGCCTACGCGAGCACCTACAGCTACGAAACCCTGGACGAGTACGTGGCGATCGCGCTGGCATCACAGCAAGCCGGGTTCACTGCCCTCAAGTTGCACGCCCATGGTGTGCCGGATAAGGACATCCGCGTCTGTGCCGCTGTTCGAGAGGCTGTGGGGCCGGATATGGACCTCATGCTCGACCCGGTGAACACCTATGACCGCCAGGGTGCCCTGAAGGTTGGGCGCGCCCTGGAAGCCCTTGATTACCTGTGGTTGGAGGCCCCCATTCTGGACACCGACCTGGTGGGACTGCGCGAGTTGAAGCAGCGCCTGTCCATTCCAATCGCTGCGGCAGAGAGTGTTTTCCAGGGGCTGCGCTCCTCCCCCCCCTACCTGTCTGGCAATCTGGTATCGGCCTTGAGAAGTGTTGGGGACGCTATCGGCGGCATTTCGGCCATGCGCAAGGTGGCCGCGCTTTGTGAGGCCTATAACGTCAAATATGAGCCCCACAGTTACGGCACCACATTGGTTCAGGCGGCCCATTTACACATCATGCTGTCCATCAACCACTGTGATTTTGTCGAGGTTCCCGTACCTCTTGGCATGTGGGATACCGGCATGAAAGAGGGGATCACCATAGATCCCGATGGCTATGTGTCTGCCCCTGCGAAACCCGGGCTCGGCTATGAAATCGATGAGGGGGCCATCGACGCCCTGATTCTTCGCGCCCTCTGACCCTGTCTATAGATTCTACCCGGTTCCCGAAAGGGCCGGGTGCGTGGGTGCCCGAGGCAGTTTCCCGCCAGATCGTCCCCGGTCATGTCACCTTGCCTGCTGGGGCAGGCCGTCGCCGGGGTTGGCGGTGGCGATCGTGGGCCGCGGTTGCCTCAATGGCTTGACACAGTGTGCAGGCGTTCCTCGCGCAACTGCGAACGGCGGATTTTTCCCAGGGTGTCCCGGGGCAGGCCGGCGACAAATTCAAAGGATTTGGGAATCTTGTAGCGGGCCAGACGTGAATGGCAGTGCTCCTTGAGGGCCTCGGTGTCGACTGGCGGCCGGTCGCCGTGCAACACCAGGATGGCGTGGCCGCGGGCGCCCCACTCGTCGTCCGGCAGCCCCACCACAGCCACATCGGCAACGCTGGGATGCTCCAGCAGTGCCGCCTCCACCTCGGCGGGATAGACGTTGGCACCGCCGGAAACAAACATGTCAGTACGCCGGTCGGCGATGTACAGATAGCCCTCTTCATCCACCCAGCCCAAGTCCCCCAGGCTGGCGTAGGAGTCCCCGGTGAGCTCGGCGGCGGCGCCGCCCCGATATTCGAACAGGGGGGTGGCCAGGCCCTGGTGGCGCATCCAGATTTCCCCCACTTCCCCGGTGGGCAGTTCGCCCCCGTTGTCGTCGAGGATCTTGATGTCGGTGAAATTACCCCTGCCCACGGTGCCCGGGTGGGTCAGCCAGTCGCGGCCACTGACGGAGGTGGAGCCGATATTTTCCGTGCCCCCGTAGCCGGTGTGGATCTTGTCCGCGCCAAAGGTCTCGATGGCCTTTCTCAGCAGCCAGTCCGGGCACTTGGCGCCGGCAATGGACAGGCGCACCACGCTGGCCAGGTGGTGGCTGGCCCGGTCTCCGTTGGCAAGGTCGGGCAGCTGCATGATGCGGTAGAGCATGGTGGGTACCAGCATGCCGATCTGCACCCGGTAGCGGGCAATCATCTCCAGGGTATGGGCCGGCTCGAAGCCGGTCAGCACCACCAGGGTGTGACCGCCGAGGAGCCCACCGATGGCGTTTGATGAGGGGCCAAAATGGTACAGCGGGCCCGCCACCAGCTGTACCTGGCCGGGCTCCAGGCACAGGGTTTTGGCAATGGGCCCCCAGGGCGCCTCGGGGTTCACGATGCCGGGCAGGCGGCTGACCACGATCTTGGGGGTGCCGGTGGAGCCGCCGGTGGCATTCATGCGGAAGGGTTGCGCCACCACGTCGGGCAGGGGGCCGCTGTCCAGGCCATCTCCCTGCTGAAAGTCGTCGGGGCTCAGCACCGGAGTGGCACCAGGGGCAAGGTCGCCCACCAGCAAATCGGGTTTGGCCACCTCCAGCAGGCGCTCCCGTTCCCAGTCGGGAAGGTCCCAGCGCAGGGGGAAGACGCAGGCTCCCAGCTTCCAGGTGGCAAAACTGGCGACGAAATAGGCGCTGGAGTTCTTCAGCGCCAGGGCGACAACGGAGGATTGGCCGATGCCGCGCTGCTGGAAAAGGCGGGCCAGGCGGTTGGCCCGTTGTTCCAGCTCAAGGAAGGACAGGGACTCCTCCGCCGCTCCCGGTGTGGCGATGATGACGGCGGGGCGGTGGGGGTGTTGTTCGGCCAGGTCCGTCAGGCGGCGGCCGTAGGAAACGGTGTGGGGCATGAAGCACTCTCGCGTGTGGGTGGGGTCTGTCGCGGGACTCAACGAGCAACAGGCGGGTCAGCGGTCTTTCCATTCCGCGGCGCGGCCCTCGGCAAAGGCTTTGACCCCTTCCATGCGGTCCTGGCCCTGCATCAGTTCGGCGCCTGTCGCCCGGCTCAGTTCAAAGCCCTGGGCAACACTGACATGGGCCGCCTGGTTGAACAGCCGCTTGCTGGCAATCACTGATCTGGGGGCGGCGGCGAGGATGATCCGCGCCGTGTTGATGGCCTGCTCCAGGACTTGCCCGGCCGGGGCCAGGGCTGTCACCAGACCGAGTTGAAAAGCGCGCTCGGCAGTTATGGGTTCGCCGGTGAGGATGAGGCCCAGGGCCGCGGCCCTGGGCACCTGCTGGGCCATGCGGACAATGCCGCCGGCCCCGGCAAACAGGCCGCGCTTGATTTCCGGCAGGGCGAAGCGCGCGCTGTCATTGGCGATGACAATGTCACAGGCCAACAACATTTCGAAGCCCCCGGCATAGGCACTGCCGTTGGCGGCACAGATCAGCGGCTTGGCAAAGTCGTGGCGCTCGGTAACGCCACAGAAGCCGCGGCCGGGAATCATCACATGTTCAACGCCTTCCCGGGCCGCAAATTTGAGGTCCATCCCGGCGCAAAAGGTCTTGTCGCCGGTGCCGGTGAGAATCACCGCACCTATGGCGTCGTCGCGCTCAGCCTCGTGGAGGGCCGCGTCAATGGCCAGGGAAGTGGC
>CAZWUP010000124.1:0-7982 GCA_964637045.1 uncultured Porticoccaceae bacterium
TCGCCGGCGAAGGTGACGCCAATGGCGGACCCGGCATAGGCGAAGGCCGCCACCAGCTCCGCCAGGGTGGCGGTTTTGAGGGCGTAGAGCCCCCCGGCAAAGGCCATGATGGCGAAGATGGTGGCAAACAGCCGCCCCACCGAGGTGGCGTTGACCGGCTCCAGGCTGTAGTCGAGAAAGGGCAGGCTCAGCTGGCTGCCCAGGGGAATCTGCCACACCAGGGCCAGGGTGATCAGCGGCAGCACCAGCACCAGGGCCGTGCGCAGCCCGCCCTTTACCAGTGGCAACAGCAGGGCGCCGACAATCAGCACCAGCCCCGGGGGTACGACCTCAGTCATCATAGTAGGTATCCTTGCGCTTCAGGAACAGCCCCAGAAGCTTGGCGCCCACCACCATGGCGGCACAGGTGGCAAAACCGTACCAGGCGAAGAACCCCCAGCTGGCATCCACCCCGATACCCTGGTCCTCGAAGTGGGTGTGGTGGTGCATGAAAAACTCCGGCACCAGCACCAGCACCAACAGGGCGACCTGGATGCCCCACAGAATGGGCAGGTTCTTCTTGCGGTACACCCAGTGCTTTTGCTGTTCGTCGCTCATGGCTGGGCCTCTGCGCCAAGGTGACTGGCCAGTTCAAAGGGCACCCCGGGGAACAGGAACACCACCAGGGTGAGCAGGGCAGTAAAACACAGCGCCACCACCGCCGGCAGCGGCGCCTCGCCGTGGTCCTTGCCACCGCCCTGCTCCGCCTTGAAAAAAGCCTGATAGATAATGGGCAGAAAGTAGGCGGCGTTGAGCAGGGTGGAGATCACAATCACCCCCAGGGCCAGCCACTCCCCGGCCTGGATGGCACCCATGGTGATGTACCACTTGGACAGAAAGCCGGCGGCCGGGGGCACCCCGATCATCGACAGGGCGCCGATGGCAAAGGCCCCCATGGTCCAGGGCATGCGCCAGCCGATGCCGTCCAGCTGGCTGATCTCGGTTTTCTTGCTGGCGGTGTAGATGGCGCCGGCGGCAAAGAACAGGGTGATCTTGCCCAGGGCGTGGACCGCGACATGGAGGGCCGCGCCCACCACCGACAGGGGCGCCAGAATCGCCGCCCCCAGCACCACATAGGACAGCTGGCCAATGGTGGAATAGGCCAGCCGGCGCTTCAGGTTGTCCTGGCGCAGGGCCACCACCGAGGCCGCCACCACGGTAAAGCCCGCGGCGTAGAGCAGCAGCTCCACCCCGGGGGCACCCCGCAGGGTGTCCAGACCGAACACATAGACCACGATCTTGAGGACGCTGAACACCCCCGCCTTGACCACCGCCACCGCGTGCAACAGGGCGCTGACCGGGGTGGGGGCCACCATGGCCGCGGGCAGCCAGCGGTGCACCGGCATGATCGCCGCCTTGCCAATGCCGAACATAAACATCAGCAGCAACAGCACCAGCAGGGGTCCCTCCAGGCTGTCGCCGATAATGCCGCCGGGGGTGAAGTCGCCGCTGCCGGTGAGGTGCCAGGTCCAGATAATGGCCGGCAGCAACAGGCCGATGGAGGTGGCGATCAGGATACCCAGATACGTGCGCCCGGCGCCCATGGCCTGCTCGCTGCCCTTGTGGGTCACCAGGGGGTAGGTGGACAGGGTCAGCACCTCGTAAAACACAAACAGGGTGACCAGGTTGCCGGCAAAGGCAATGCCCATGGCGGCGGCGATGGCCACGGCAAAAAAGAAATAGAAGCGGGTTTGATGCTGTTCGTTGTTGCCCCGCATATAGCCGATGGAATACAGGGAGTTCACCGGCCACAGGAAGGCGGCGACGGTGGCGAACAGCATCCCCAGGGGTTCCACCACAAAGCGGATCTCCAGGCCGGGCAACAGCTCAAACAGGGTGACCTGGGGGCGCTCCCCCGCCAGCACCTGGGGCACCAGACTGGCGACCACCGCCAGCAGTGCCAGGGCCGAGACCAGGGTCACCCCCTCCCGCAGGTTGTGGCGGCGGCCGCTGAGGAGGATCCCTGCCCCGCCCACCAGGGGCAGTGCCAGGGCCAGAACAATGGCGAGCTGGGGTGAGAGTGACATCATGGCGCACCACCGATCAGGGCGGCGGCGGCGGATCCGGCGAGATCAGCGGTAAAGCCGGCCTGGACGCCAAAATACAGGTTGCCGATCACCAGCAGCCAGGTGGGCACCAGCAGGGCCAGGGGCGCCTCCTTCACCACCGCGAGGCCAGCGGGCCGCTGCTGGAAATAGGCCACCTCCACCACCCGCCACACGTAGACCACCGCCAGCAACGAGCCCAGCAGGATCAACACCGCCACCGGCCACAGACCGGCCTGGATGGTGGCCAGCACCAGGTACCACTTGCTGACAAAGCCCACCGTGAGGGGGACGCCGATAAGGCTGAGCCCCCCGATGACAATGGCCGCCATGGTCAGGGGCATGGCCCGCCCCAGGCCGCGGAAGGCCTTGATATCGGAGCTGCCCAGGCGATAGGCCACCGCCGCCAGGGCCAGGAACAGGGCCCCCTTCATCAGCGCGTGGTTGAACAGGTGCAGCAGGGTGGCCTGCAGGCCGGTGTGGGTGCCCACCCCCATGCCGACGATCATGTAGCCGATTTGGGCGACACTGGAATAGGCGAACAGGCGCTTGATATTGGGCTGCTGGATGGCCACCAGGGAGGCGACGAACACCCCCACCAGGCCCAGCACCAGGAAGATGGCGTCCAGGGGCAGGGCGGATTCGGCAAAGCCCTCGCCAAACACCGAAAACTGGAGGCGGATCAGCAGATAGACCGCCACCTTGGTGGCGGTGGCGGCAAGGAAGGCGGTGACGATGGAGGGGGCATAGGTGTAGGCGTTGGGCAGCCACAGGTGGAGGGGGAACAGGGCCAGCTTGAGACACACCCCCACCACGATAAAGGCAAAGGCTGTGTAGGCGGTGTGGGAGCCGGCGATGGCGGGCAGCCGGGCGGCGAGGTCCACCATATTGAGGGTGCCGGTGAGGCTGTAGAGAAAGCCGATGCCGATCAAAATAAAGGTGGCGCCGATGGTGCCCACGATCAGGTACTGGTAGGCCGCCCACAGGGCGCGGCGGTCCTTGCCCTGGGCGATCAGGGCATAGGTGGCCAGGGAGGATATTTCGAGAAAGACAAAGACGTTGAAAATATCCCCGGTGGCGACGATACCCAGCAGCCCCGCCAGGCACAGCAGGTAGGTGACATAGAACAGGGGCTGCTTGGCCTCGGGGATTTCCCGGCTGACCCCGGTGTTGGCCGCCGCCAGCACCAGGGCACCGATGCCACTGACCACCAGCAGCACATAGGCGCTCAGCAGGTCGATGCGGTATTCGATGCCCCAGGGGGCCTCCCAGCCACCCAGGGCGTAACTGATGGGGCCGCTGTGCTGCACCTGGTACAGCAGCAGGCAGCTGATGGCGAAGGTCGCCAGGCCAGCGGCGGTGGCAAACAGCCAGGCCAGCCGCGCCCGGTCCAGCAACATACAGGCCGGCGCCGCCAGCAGGGGAATCACAACCTGGAGAATGGGCAGATGGTTCAGCACTGGCTTTCCTTTTGCTGGGCGTCCTCGGCCTCCAGATCCCGGGCCTGCAGCTCCTCCTCTTCCACGCTGCCGTAGGCCTCCTTGATGCGCACCACCAGCGCCAGGCCGAGGGCCATGGTGGCGATGCCCACCACGATGGCGGTGAGGATCAGCACATGGGGCAGCGGGTTGGAGTAGAGGGTCACCTCGGGGTCATAGATCGGCGCCGAGCCGCCGGCCACCTTGCCGACGCTGATATAGAAGATAAACACCGAGGTCTGGAAGATATTCAGGCCAATCAGCTTTTTCACCAGGTTGCCCTGGACGATGACCACGTAGAAGCCGATCATCATCAAGGCGATCACCACCCAGTAGTTGTAGTGGGCTACCAGCATCATGCCCCCCCGTCGCCGCCGCGGTCGGCAAAGGCATAGAAAATCAGAATCATGGCGGCGGCCACGGTCACCCCCACCCCCAGCTCGATCACCAGAATGCCCAGGTGCTGCCCGGCCACCGGGTCCCCGGCGAGGACGCTGTAGTCGAGGAAATTGCCACCGGCCACCAGGCTGACCACCCCCACGCTGCCGTAGAGCATCAGCCCCAGGGCCGCCAACACCCGCAACAGGGTGGGCTTGACCACCCGCCGGGCGCTGTCGAGACCGAACAGCATGGTGTAGAGAATGATTCCCGCAGCGAAGATCACCCCGGCCTGAAAGCCGCCACCGGGCCCGTACTCGCCGTGAAACTGGACGTAGAGGGCAAACAACAGGATCAGCGGGATCAGGATTTTGCCCACCACCCGCAGCACCACATGGCCCTGCATGGCGGCCGGCCCGGAGGACTGGGTGGTGCCCCTGCCCAGGGACAGCAGGCACAGCACGCCCACCACGGCGGTGAACACCACCGCCACCTCCCCCAGGGTATCGTAGCCCCGGTAGCTGGCCAGCACCGAGGTCACCATATTGGGAATGCCCACCTCTTGCGGGGAATCCTGGATATAGCGCACCGCCAGGTGCTGGTGGGCCGGGGCGTCGGCGGCGCCAAAGGGGGGCATGTCCCAGGTGGCGACGATCAGCATGGCCCCGGTCACCAGCACCAGGACCAGGGACGACAGCTGGCGCTTGTGTCTGGTGTCCTCGTAGCGGCCGGTGATGGCCAGGGCCGCCAGCATCAGCAGGGGAAACACCCCGGCCCCCACCGCCGCCTCGGTAAAGGCCACATCCACCGCGTCCATGGAAACAAAAAAGCTGGCCGACAGCAGGCCGTAGATCCCGGCCACCATCACCGCGGCAAACAGATCCCGCAGCCAGACGATGGCCAGGGCGGTAACCACCAGCAGCGCCAGCAGGGTCATGTCAAATAGCAGCTCGATGGCGACTCTCCTCAGCGGTTGCCGTCGCGGCCCGGGGGCGCGGGCCAGGGTTTGCCGGGCTCCCGCTCCAGGGGTTTGAGCCCGCCGTGAACGGCGGCCTTGGTCAGGGCGTGGGTCGCGGTGGGACTGGTGATCATCACGAAGACAAAGATCATCGCCAGCTTGAGGAAGGCCAGGGTCCAGCCCGCCTCCAGCATCAGGCCCACCAGAATCAGCCCCGCCGCCAGGGTCTCGGTGACTCCGGCGGCGTGAATCCGGGTATAAAAGTCGGGGAAGCGCAGCACCCCGAGGGCACCGGAGAAAATCAACACGATCCCCAGCAGCAGGCTGAGCTGGCTCAGGTAGCCGATCGCCAGCGCCATCATGGGCTGTCGCTCCCTTCGCCGTCGCTGTACTCGAAATAGCGCAGCACCCCGATCACACTGATAAAGTTGATCAGGGCGTAGACGATGGCGATATCGAGAAAATCCGGGCGGCCAAAGAGAAATCCCGCCACCGCGATCAGCAGTACCGTCTTGGTGCCAAACAGGTTGACCGCCAGGATGCGGTCGTAGATGGTGGGCCCGAGCACCGCCCTGGCCAGGGCCATGAACATCACCACCAGGATGGCTACCGCCGCTGCCGCCAGCATCTAGTTCTCCAACCCCACCACCCGGCGGCCCATTTCGCCCTCGATGAGTTCGTCCATGGCCTCCCTGGTCAGGGCGTGGACCAGCACCCCCTCCGCGGTGACATCCATGGCCACCGTGGCCGGGGTGAGGGTCAGGGAGTTGGCATAGATCACCCGGCCCATATCCGTGGCCTGGGTCATGGGCAGGATGGCGACACAGGGGGTGATGGCGTTGTTGCCCCGCCACACCCGCTTCACCACATCGATATTGGCGACGATGATTTTCAGCGCCAGCCACAGATAAAAGCCGGGCATCTTCCAGGTCAGATTGACCGGCTGGGACTCGTGATCCACCACATCCATGGCGTGGGCAATCCACACCACAAAGAGCACGGACACCAACCCCAGGCCCAACAACAGGGGGGTGTGGATGCCGGAGTTGAAAACCCACAACATCGCCAGGACGACAAAAAGGCTGAGGCTATATTTCACGGAACAGGGTGATCGCTCTGGTTATTCCATATTGTTGGCTACTGTCGGCCATTGGCTGGCGCAGCAACCTTGCTAAATATGCGCACAATTATATCCGCTTCAGGGTGCGGGAGCCATAGAGTAGCTGCCCCAACCTGCCCTGTCCATTCTCCTGAGCGCGGAAGTCAGTCAACACGGTCTGGATTTGCCCACTGACAGGGATGAGCCAATGTCCGATAACAAAGCTTTGCCTGAGTGGCTGTCTGCCGCTATGCTCTGAAACCAGGGCCCGTTCCAGGTATTCCAGGGCACCCATAACAGTAACAATAATATGGCCTGAATCTGGCTGACCACCTCTTACAGGAAGGTCCCCCAGCGCTTGTCAGACCCCAGCAGAAGGACTCGAACCCCCATGCACAGACTCATCCCCCGCTTCGCCGCGTTGCTGTTGCTTGTTCCCCTCGTTGCCTCCGCAGCACCACAACTCACCGGCCCCCTGCCGGGCCAGGCCTTCCTCGGCGGGTCCAATCCCGCCGCCAGTATGGCGGCCAACGACTATAGCGAAACGGAATATTTCTTTTCCGGCGCCGCCACCAGCTACGCCCTGGCTGGCGGTATGCCGGACGATGGCGCCGCCTCCGCCACCGCCGCGGATAAGGCCCCCTTCACCAGCCGCCTCATCGTCCGCCGCCCGGCGGACACCAGCAAGTTCAACGGCATCCTGGTGGTGGAGTGGCTCAATGTGTCGGGGCTCACCGATGCGGCGCCGGACTTCGGCTACCTCCACCGCCACCTGCTGCGGGACGGCTATGCCTGGGTTGGCATCTCGGCCCAGCAGGCCGGGGTGGACGGCATGGCGGAAATGCCCGTCAACCGGCACCTCAAGGCGGTGAACCCCGAGCGCTACGGCGAGCTTTCCCACCCGGGGGACGCCTTCGCCTTCGACATCTTCACCCAGGGGGCGCAACTCGCCGCCGACCCCGCCACCGGCATTCTCGGCGGTGCCACTCCCGACCAGGTGCTGGCCATTGGCGAATCCCAGTCCGCCTTTGCCCTGGTCACCTACGTCAACGCCGTGGACCCCCTGGCGGCCTTCTTCGACGGCTTTTTGATCCACGCCCGGGGGGGCAACAGCCTGCCCCTGGACGGTGTCCGCCTGGGTCGGGACGACCCCAGGTTTTACGCCGGCCGCCACCGCATTCGCGACGATGTGCGGGTGCCCGTACTGACGGTGCAGAGCGAAACCGACGTGGTGACTCTGGAGTCCGTGAACGCCCGCCAGGCGGACAGCGACAAACTGCGGCTGTGGGAGATTGCCGGCGCGGCCCATGCCGACACCTACCTGCTCAAGGCCTCGGCCATGGACCACCCCGGAGTGGCTGGCGCAGAGCTGGCGGCAGCCCTGCAAGCCAGCGACCAGGTGATGGGGATGGAGACCGCATTGCCGGTCAACGCGGGGCCCCAGCAGCACTATATCCTCCAGGCGGCGCTCCACCAGTTGCGCAACTGGGTTGTCTCCGGGGATGCGCCGCCGGTGGCCCCCAGGCTGTGGCTGGCGGACACCGCCCCCGTCACCCTGGCGGCGGACGGGCTGGGCCAGGCACTGGGGGGCATTCGCTCCCCCTGGACGGAGGCGCCACTGGCATTGCACTCTGGCCTGGGCCAGAGCGGCGAGGGTTTCGCCTTCCTGTTTGGCACCACCGCGCCGCTGTCCGCCCCACAGTTGCAGGCCCTCTACCCCAAGGGCCTGGAGGACTATATGGCTGCCTTTACCACCGCCACCGACGCCGCCATCGCGGCGGGCTTTATCCTCCCCGCGGATCGGGACGAAATCCTCGCCCTGGGGGAGGCCCAGTACCACTTGGCCCACGATTAACCTGGCGCGGCTGACCGCCATGGAGGGCGCAGGGCCGAGTTAAGAGTGACAAAACGCGATAGGCGCGAAACACCTCGATGGCAACGGTTTTGCGTAGGTCGGATTTGGCCAAAGCACTCGCTGCGCTCGC
>CAZWUP010000125.1:0-5996 GCA_964637045.1 uncultured Porticoccaceae bacterium
CCGTGAGCATGCTGCCACCCTTCTGGCAGACGGTGATCCTGTTCAACCCGGTGGTCTACCTGATCAGCGGCTTCCGCTGGAGTTTCTACGGCGTGGCGGACGTGAGCGTCGCCCTCAGCCTGGGCATGACGCTATTTTTCATGGTGGCCTGCCTGGCAGTGATTGCCTGGATATTCAGAACCGGGTATCGCTTGAAGGAATAGCTGCAACGGACCGAGCCGAAAGCCTTGCCCTACCCACACTGGTGTTCCGCCACCCCCCGCAGAGACCGACAACCATGCACTTCTACAGTCGAAAATGGATCAAGCCCGAAGACCTCAACCCCAATGGCAGTCTGTTTGGTGGGCGCCTGCTCAGCTGGATCGACGAGGAGGCCGCCATCTTCGCCATGTGCCAACTGGGCAAGGACCGGCACCTGGTAACCAAGTTTATTTCCGAGATCAACTTTGTCAGTTCGGCGCGGCAGGGGGACATCATCGAAATGGGGGTGGCGGTCATCGCCTATGGCAAGAGCTCCATCACCCTGCGGGCGGAGGTGCGCAACAAGATAACCAAGCAGATCATCATTTCCATCGACAACATCGTTTTCGTCAACCTGGACGAGTCGGGCAAACCTGTGAGCCACGGCTATCAGGGCGCCCTGCCCGGCTGAGATCAACCTCGGGCCCGGGCCGTCACTCCATCACCGGACTGACAGCGGCGCCCCCCGGCCAGCGGGAGTCGGTGCTGCCCAGGAAGATATCCCCCTGCCGCCCCAGGGTCTGGGTTCTGCCGATGGCCCAGGGGGTTGTCTCCACCTGGTGGCCCATGGTGCGCAGCAGCGCCAGGGTGTCTTCACTGAACCCCTTTTCCACCGCGAGACTGTCCGGCAACCACTGGTGGTGCAGGCGGGGAGCGGCGGAAGCCTCCGCCACATTCATCTCGAAATCCACCACATTGAGAATCACCTGAAGCACCGCGGTGATGATTCGGCTGCCCCCCGGACTGCCGGTCACCAGCACCGGCTGGCCGTCCCTGAGGACAATCGCCGGGGTCATGGAGGACAGGGGGCGCTTGCCGGCGGCGATGGCATTGGCGTCGTTGCCGATCAGGCCGTAGGCATTGGCAACCCCGGGCTTGGCGGAAAAATCGTCCATTTCATTGTTGAGTAGAAAGCCCGCACCGCTCACCGCGATGCCGTTGCCGTAGGAAAAATTCAGGGTGTAGGTATTGCTCACCACATTGCCCTCCTGGTCCCACACTGAGTAATGGGTGGTTTGCGGGCTTTCCGGCGCCAGGGCCCTGCCCGGCAACACCTCGCTGGAGGGCGTTGCCCGGTGGAGGTCGATACCCTCCCGCAACCGGGCGGCATAGGCCTTGTCGGTGAGCCGGGCCAGGGGCACCTGGACGAAATCCGGGTCGCCGAGGAACTCGCTGCGGTCGGCGTAGGCCCGGCGCATCGCCTCCGCCAGGCGGTGGCTGTAGGCGGCGCTGTTGTGGCCCAGGGCCGCCAGGTCCCAGCCCTCGAGGATATTGAACATCTGCACCAGGTGGATGCCGCCGGAGGACGGCGGCGGCATGGAGACAATCTCATGGCCGCGGTAGCTGCCCACCACCGGCTCCCGCTCCACCACCTGATAGTTTTGCAAATCCTCCAGGCTGATGATGCCGCCGACGCGGGCCATCTCCGCCACAATCAGCGCCGCAGTCTTGCCCTGGTAAAAATCCCGGCCGTCGGTTTTGGCAATGCGGCGCAGGGTTTTGGCCAAATCCGCTTGCCGCCACAGCTCCCCGGGTTGCAGATTGCCGCCGTCAGCCCGGAAAAAATACCGCCGCGACGCCTCGTGCCCCGTCAGCCGCTGCCGCGCCTGGGCCAGGGACCAGGCCAGTGGACCGGGCACCCGAAAGCCCTTCTCCGCCAGCGCGATGGCCGGCGCCATCACCCGCTGCAGGGACAGGGTGCCGTAGTGGCGCTGGGCGTGGACCAGGCCGGCGACAGTGCCCGGCACCCCGGAGGCGAGGCCGCTGTACCGGGAAAGCTGGCTGTCCGGCGTCCCGTCCGGGTCGAGAAACAGTTCGGCATGGGCCGCCGCCGGCGCCATTTCCCGGTAGTCCAGGGCCAGGGTTTTGCCCTCCTGCGCCAGGTGAATCAGCATAAACCCGCCGCCCCCCAGGTTGCCCGCCTGGGGCAGGGTTACCGCCATGGCGAAGCCGGTGGCCACCGCCGCATCCACCGCATTGCCCCCCGCGGCGAGAATCTGTGCCCCCACCTCACTGGCGATGCGCTCCTGGCTGACCACCATGCCCCCCCGCCCCTGGGTGGGGTGAAAGCGGTCTCCATACTGAATGATGGCCGGGGCGTCGGCATTGACGGCCATGGAGACCACCGCCAGCAGTAACAGGGGCAGCAGGTGTTTTAGTGCAAGGAAGGGTTTGGGGCTGAAAAACATTGGCGTCGAACTCTGTTGCGGATATGGGCTTCATGTTATAACGAACCGAACCCAATTCCGAGGAGGGATGCGGCCAATGGACGAGAGTCTCGACTTTTTCCCCATCGCGGTTGAGCAAACCAATTGGCAAACCGCCGGGGACACCCTTGCCAACATTCGCCAGCAGGTGTTCGTCCGCGAACAGGGCGTCCCCGCGGATGAGGAGTTCGACGCCGCCGACACCACCGCCAGCCACTGGCTGGCCTGGGGCGATGGCGATACCGCCATGGGCTGTGCCCGCCTGGTGGGCAACAAAATTGGCCGCATGGCGGTACTGGAGCGCTATCGCCAGCGGGGGGTGGGCTCGGCGCTGTTGCGGGCCATCGTCGCCTTCGCGGTAAAACAGGGTATCAAGGAGCTGGTGCTGGACGCTCAAACCCACGCCCTGGACTTTTATCAAGGGGTGGGCTTCACCGTCACCGGCGACGAGTTCATGGATGTGGGGATTCCCCACCGGCCGATGGCCATGGACCTCGCCAGATTCACCTCCCAGCGCCCGCCACCCAGCCCGCCGCGGGTGGATGACAAACTCAGGGAGAGGCAAATCCTCACCTCCCCCGAGGGTTTCGCCGCTGCCGCCCTGGACCTGGTGGCCCACAGCAGCCGCAATCTGAGGATCTTCAGTGAGCTCCTGGACCCGCTGGTCTACGACAGCGACGACTTCTGCCGCGGGGTTTTTGAGCTGGCCACCAGTCACCCCAATGCCAGGGTCATGCTATTGGTGAAGGACACCCTCAACCTGAGCAGACATTTCCACCGCCTGGTGGAAACCTATCGCAAGCTGTCGAGCCATATCGAGTTGCGGCGCCTCAATACCGAAATCGAGACCGCCCACCGGGAGTTTATGACCGGCGACGGCAGCGCCCTGCTCTACTTCCAGAACCCCGACCGCTACCTGGGCTATCTCCAGCTGTACGCCCCGGTGGCGGTGAAAAATATCAATGTGGAGTTCGATCTGCTGTGGAACCACAGCGAGCCGGATCGCCAGGTGCGGCAGCTGCATATTTAAAACTCGCTTGTTGCACGTTGCACGTTGCACAGAGACTGCTCCATAAAGCAGGAGCAGGGGCTATCTTGCCAACGGGTATTGTTGGCGGCGCCAGTGGCGTTCGCCAACAGAGTGAGCTCCTACAAAGTCACCCCAACTTTTGGGTCTTGGCCTTGCGCCGGTAGGCATGGAGCAGGGGTTCGGTGTAGCCGTTGGGCTGGTCGCGGCCCAACAGAATCAGGTCCCGGGCCGCGGCAAAGGCCAGGCTGGTGGCGAAATTCGGCGCCATCGGGCGGTAGCCGGGGTCGGCGGCATTTTGCCTGTCCACCACCGCCGCCATGCGCTCCAGGGTTGCCGTCACCTGGGCGACGCTGCACACCCCGTGGGTGAGCCAGTTGCACAGATGCTGGCTGGAAATCCTCAGGGTGGCGCGGTCCTCCATCAGCGCCACATCGTTGATATCGGGCACCTTCGAGCAGCCTATGCCCTGCTCCACCCAGCGCACCACATAGCCGAGGATTCCCTGGGCATTGTTGTCCAGTTCCCGCTGAATGTCGGCGGAGGACAGTTCCCGCGCCCCCAGCAGCGGAATGGTGAGGATCTCGTCGAGGCTGGCCCGCTGGCGATCCGCCAGCCCAACCTGGACCGCCGCCACAGCCACCTGGTGATAGTGCAGAGCGTGCAGGGTTGCCGCCGTCGGCGATGGCACCCAGGCGGTGCTGGCGCCCGCCCTGGGGTGGGCGATCTTGCTCGCCACCATATCCGCCATCAGATCCGGCATCGCCCACATGCCCTTGCCAATCTGGGCGCGGCCGGGAAGACCGCAGGCCAGGCCGGCGTCCACATTGTTGTCCTCGTAGGCCGCCAGCCAGGGCAGCTGCTTGAGATCCCCCTTGGGGGCGAAGGCCCCGGCCTCCATGCTGGTGTGAATTTCATCCCCGGTGCGGTCGAGGAAGCCGGTGTTGATAAACACCACCCGCTCCCGGGCCTCGTAAATACAGGCACGAAGGTTGACGGTGGTGCGCCGCTCCTCGTCCATGATGCCAACCTTGAGGGAATTGCGGGCCAGGCCCAGGGCATCCTCCACCCGGGCGAACAGGGTGCAGGTGAAGGCCACTTCCTCCGGGCCGTGCATTTTCGGCTTGACGATATAGATACTGCCGCAGCGGGAATTGGCCGGGCGCCCCGCGGCCACCAGGTCGTGCTTTGCGGCCAGGGCCGTCATCATGGCGTCGAGGATGCCCTCAGGCACTTCCCGGCCCTGGCTGTCCAGCACCGCCGGGGTGGTCATCAGGTGGCCGACGTTGCGCACGAACAGCAGACTGCGACCCGGCAGAGTGAACGGCTCCCCGGCGGGGGACAGATAATCCCGGTCCGGATTCAGGGTGCGCTCAAAGCTGTGATCGCCTTTGGTGACCACCTCCGCCAGGGTGCCCTGCATCAGCCCCAGCCAGTTGCCATACACCAGGGCCTTGTCCTCCCCGTCCACGGCGGCCACGGAATCCTCGCAATCCATAATGGTGGTCAAGGCGGATTCCAGCAGGATATCCTTTACCCCGGCACCGTCCTCAGCGCCGATTTGATGCTTATAGTCAATCTGAACTTCAACATGCAAACCATTGTTTTTAAGAAGTATAGAACTTGGGCTTTCCCCGTCACCACAGTAGCCGACAAACTTGTCCGGCTGCCCCAGCCCAACGCCGCCCCCCTGCCCCAGAAGCACCTGTAGCCGACCGTCGACAACGGCATAGCCCCGCGCATCCCGATGGCTGCCCGCAACCAGGGGAAAGTGGCTGTCGAGAAACGCCCGGCCCCAGGCGACCACCCGGGCGCCACGCACCGGGTTGTAGACAGCCCCCGCCTCCGCGCCGTTGTCGGTGGGGATCACATCGGTGCCGTAGAGGGCGTCGTAGAGACTGCCCCAGCGGGCATTGGCGGCATTGAGGGCAAACCTGGCGTTCATCACCGGCACCACCAGTTGCGGCCCCGCCAGGGTGGCCACCTCGGGGTCGACATTTTCGGTGGTGATGGCAAAGGGCTCGGGCTCCGGCAACAGGTAGCCGATATCCTGGAGAAATTTGACGTAGGCTTCCCGGTGGTGACCATTGCCCCGGTGGCTCAGGTGCCACTGGTCGATCTGGCCCTGGAGCTCGTCCCGCCGCCGCAGCAATGCCCGGTTGCCGGGGGCAAGATCGGCGATCAGGGTGCTCAGATCCTGCCAGAAGCGGGCCTCCTCCACCCCGGAACCCGGCAGCATGCGCTCCACCACCAGTTGGTAAAGGGCGGGATGGATCATCAGGTCGGCCTGAGCCTGGTAGCCAGCTTGCGGTGTGGTATTCAAGGTGCTCCCCTTGTTGTTGACTGAGTTTGTGTTATCGATAACGGAAGTGCGCGGGTTGGGCTCGGGCACTTCGGGGGGCACCCTGGCTTCGTCGGGTTACGGCTGCGCCTAACCCGACCTACCCCTGTCTCCTACCCTTGCCCCGGCTGGGGCACCCTGGCATCGTCGGGTTACGGCTGCGCCTAACCCGAGCTACCCC
>CAZWUP010000125.1:6096-7918 GCA_964637045.1 uncultured Porticoccaceae bacterium
TCGTCGGGTTACGGCTGCGCCTAACCCGAGCTACCCCGTGATTCCTGGGATGGCGATAACGGGCATCCTAGAGAGCCCACCCGAGCCAGGCAAACGAATCCTGTTGATTTTCATCATTCAGCACATGAATGATGAAAATCGCCACTGGACCACTTATTCCAGGAATTCGTTGGCCTTGCTCTCCCTGTCGATTTCGCTCGCCAGCTCGATCAGCACCCGGCGCATCCAGCGATGGGCGGGGTTGTGCTGCAACAGCGGCGACCAGGCCATCGTCAGCTCGATGGCGGGACTCGGGAACGGCGGTTGACGGACCACCATATTGTGCTCGTTGCCCATCAGCCGCGCCGCCTTGGCGGGCACGGTTACGATCAGGTTTTTCTGCCGCGCGAGCAGCATCGCCGACAGATAGTGGCGGGTATAGACCTTGATTTTGCGGGTTTTTCCCAGGCGCTTGAGGGCCACATCCACCCACCCCAGCTTCTGGGAGTCGCCGCCGTGGCGTATCCCCGTGGCGCCACCCCAGCCGGTTTTGCTCACCCACACATGGTCGCCGGACAAATAGGCGCCCAGGGTAAAGTTGCGCAGCAGGGGGTTGTCGCGACCGATCACGCAGGCGTAGGTGTCCCGCCACAGGGTCACCTGGTGAAACGACTGGGGCAGGTTGTCGAAGCGGTTGATCACCATATCGACATTGCCCCGCTCCACATCCTCGAAGCTCATGTCGCTGGGGGTGAGGATATCCAGCACTATGCCCGGTGCCTCCCGTTGCAGACGCGCCAGCAGGGACGGGATCAGGGTCGCTTCGGTGTAGTCGCTGACCATGATGCGAAACACCCGGTCGGTGTGGGCGGGATCGAATTCCGCCGTCGCCTGCAGTGCCCGCTCCATTGCCAGCAGCGCCTCCCGCACCATGGGTTGCAGCTCCAGGGCCCGCTCCGTGGGGGACATGCCGTCGCTGGTGCGCACCAGCAACGGGTCGTCAAACAAGGTCCGCAAGCGCCGCAGCCCATTGCTCATGGCGGGCTGGCTGAGGCCGATAAACTCCGCGGCCCGGGTGACATTGCGCTCCCGCAGCAGCACATCGAAGTACACCAGCAGGTTGAGATCCACCCTCTCTATATTCATACGAAGAATACCGAAGATATAAACAATAAATTAGGCAAATCATGCCACGGCCTCATATTCTCTGTCCACCACCGATAACCACTCACCAGGGGATACACCATGACACACTACAGCAACGAAATAGCCAACCTCAGACGACTCCGCGAACGGATGGGGGACACCTGGAGAACCATCGACCCGGAGTCCGCCGCCCGCATGCGCCTGCAGAACCGATTCCAGAATGGCCTGGATATCGCCCGCTACACGGCGGGGATCATGCGCCGGGACATGGCCGCCTACGACCGGGACACCTCCGCCTACACCCAGTCCCTGGGCTGCTGGCACGGCTTTATCGGCCAGCAGAAGATGATCTCCATCAAGAAGCACTTTGGTTCCACCCAGGGGCGCTACCTGTACCTGTCGGGCTGGATGATCGCCGCCCTGCGCTCTGAGTTCGGCCCCCTCCCCGACCAGTCGATGCACGAGAAAACCGCGGTGCCCGCACTGATCGCGGAACTCTACACCTTTCTCCGCCAGGCGGACGCCTGGGAGCTGAACCACCTGTTCCGCGCCCTGGACGCCGCCCGCGACAAGGGGGACGAGGTGGCGGAAAAGGCCGCCCTCAACAGGATCGATCACTTCGAAACCCATGTGGTGCCCATCATCGCCGATATCGACGCCGGCTTTGGCAACGCCGAGGCCACCTACCTGCTGGCCA
>CAZWUP010000126.1:0-7651 GCA_964637045.1 uncultured Porticoccaceae bacterium
CGAGACTTCAGTGCCATTGGCAAAGTCGTCGGTCTTGCCTACCTCTCACTCGTTGCATTCAGGGATTCAGGATGTTCAGCCAACGCCTTCATTTATTGACAGCCGCCGCAATTTCGATGTGGCTCTTGGTGTTGAGCGGAGTCACCCTGGGACACGATATCGCCAAGCACCACGTGGAAGCCCAGCAAAAGAGCGATATTGTCCGCGCCTTTGATCGCAGCGACCACCTGCGGGGCCACGCAATCAGGGTGTCGGTCCACGAGGGCCAGGCAACCTTGGGGGGCAAGGTGGGAAGAGCCATCAGTGGTCAGCTCGCCACCCAGTTTGCTTTGGGGGTGGCCGGAGTCAGGTCGGTGGATAACCGCCTGACGGTTGAGCCCGGTTATCGGGCGCCACGCGCCAGTGGCAAACGAAACTACGCCGAAGTGGCGGCTCAGCAGGCCCATCCTGGCGTCAGCCTCCCAGGAGGGGATGCCAGTGGTCAGAGCTCGCGATTCGCCGATGCCTGGCTCACCACCAAGGTGAAAACCACCTTTTATTATGTCGACAATATCGCCAGTGACAGCATCTCGGTCAGCACCCGGAATCGGGTGGTCTTTCTCTCCGGATCAGTTGCGGACAGTGCTGAGCACGCCCTGGCCATAGCCCAGGCAGGCAACATCGCCGGGGTCCGAGGTGTGGTTGCCACCGACTATGTTCTGGTGGACAGGGCGGGCCTCGGCGGCCGCTAGGCCTGGTGGAGCATGGCGCCGGTATCGGCAGGGGGAAGGTTTTGGTTGGATTTAGGCTCAACAGTGTTGCCCAGTGGAGTAGAGGTTATGCAAGGTATCGGTAGAACCATCGCGGCCCTGTGTCTGGGGGGCGCCCTGTTGGCATCCGCCGGCTGCGAAACCACCACCTCCGGCAGTGCGGTAGGTGCCGACCGCTCCCAGTTGTTGCTGGTGTCGTCGGCGCAGCTTGATCAGATGTCCAGCGCGGCCTACGGCAAGTTGAAGGCCGAGGCATCGGCCAAGGGGGTTCTCAACAAGGACCGGGACAGTCTCACCAGGGTCCGCACCATCGCCAGCCGTCTGCAGCAGCACACCAGCGTATTTCGCCGGGATGCCCCGGATTGGCAGTGGGAAGTCAATGTTATCAGCAGTGACGAACGCAACGCCTTCTGCATGCCGGGGGGCAAGATCATGGTCTACTCAGGACTGATCAGTCAGCTGAACCTCAGCGATGCAGAGATCGCCATTGTCCTTGGCCATGAGATTGCCCATGCCCTTCGTGAGCACTCCCGGGAGCAGGTTTCCCAGGCCATGGCGGCCCAGGCGGCAATTGGCCTGGGTGCGGCGGTAATGGGCGCAGGCCAGGCCACTGCGGATATGGCGGGCGCTGGCTATCAGGCCCTGGTGGCTACCCGTTTCAGCCGCAATCACGAAACTGAGGCCGACCGCATCGGCCTGGAGTTGACCGCCAGAGCGGGTTACGACCCCAGGGCGGGGGTCACCCTGTGGCAGAAGATGATCAGTGCTAACCAGGGCGGCCGGCCGCCGGAGTTTTTGAGTACCCACCCGGCGGAGGCGAGCCGGGTGCGAGCTATCGAAAAATTGCTGCCGACGGTACTGCCCCTGTATGAGGCGACCCGCCGCAATTGATGCCCAGCGAATCGGCACTAACCCGGAGTAGACCCATGTCCTTTGCAATCTATATTTTTGGCGTTGTCGTGCTTATCGGCGGCCTGATCTACGGCGCCGTACTACTGGCGATTCCCACACCCTGGATTGCCGTTGGCGCCATTGTGATTTTGGGTATCTCGATTGTCACCGGGGTGAAGGTAACCCGGCAGAAGGACTCCGCCACCTGATGGCGCCAGTGGTGCGGAAAGCAATCCGGTGCTTGGTGTGCTATCGCACAGACGCCACCCTGGCCCAGGGCGCATCCTGAGGCCACATTAACAAAAGGCGGAAAAGAATCATGTTGGAAACCCTTGTCGTCATCCTGTTGATCCTGTGGGTACTGGGCCTGGTGTCTTCCACCTCCATGGGAGGGTTGATCCACATTCTCCTGGTGGTGGCTGTGGTGATTATCCTGGTGCGGGTAATTCGTGGCCGGAGACTCTAGATTGCGCCCTCCCATGCCTTTTATCCCTGTTGTTACCACTTATTATCGGAGCCTGTCGAAGCCATGAATGGACAAAAAATTGCTGCCATCTTGTTGATTGTGGCCGGAGCACTGGCACTTGCCTATGGTGGCTTCAGCTATACCAAGGACACCCACAATGTGGATCTGGGTCCCCTGCAAATGTCCGTGGACGAAAAGGAATATGTCAATGTTCCGGTATGGGCAGGCATCGGTGCCATCGTCGCAGGCGGGTTGCTGTTGGTGTGGCGCAACAAAAGCTGAAAGCAACCTATTCCCACCAAACTTCTGCGCCATATCGGGTGAAGATGCCCGCGATGGAGACACTCAATACCGCCTGCGACACGGGTCGCAACAACAGGTGCCAGCGGGCATCAGCGCTTTTCAACGAGGAAAAGAACCATGATCAACAGATTGCGAACTATGAGTGCCACTCGTGCCCTGAGCCGGTCGCCGCGGCTGGCGCTTGCCATTGTTGGACTGCTTGCCCTGGGCGCCTGCGCGTCAGCGCCGGTACCCCCCACCGAATCGCTGCAGGCAGCCGAGCGGGCCATCACCATGGCTGAGCAGGCGCGGGTTGCGGACTATGCATCACTCGAGCTGAGCCAGGCCCGGGACAAGCTGGCCGCCGCCCGGGTGGCGGTGCAACAGGAGGAGATGGTGCGCGCCAAGCGCCTCGCTGACGAAGCCTTTGTGGACGCCGAGCTGGCCACTGCCAAGGCGGGGGAGATCAAGGCCAAGACAGTGAACACCGAGATGAAGGAAAGCACCGAGACACTGAAGCAGGAAATGGATCGCAACACAGGTACTCCCCAATGAACAGCCAAGGATCGAACAGAAAGCTACTGATTGCCAGCGCCATGGCTGCAGTTGTGCTCGCCGCATGCACCCCCATGTCATCCCCGGAAGGCTCTGCCGAGGTGCGCAGCAAGTTGACCAGGCTACAGGCCAACCAGGAGCTGGCCAGCCGGGCGCCAGTGGCAATCAAGGATGCGGAAGTGGCGGTGCGCGCCGCGGAAGTACCGGAAAAGGACAAGGAGCTGGCCCAGCACCGAGTGTTGATGGCGGATCGCAAGGTGGATATCGCCGCCGCCCGCGCTCAGGGTCGTCTCTATGAGGATCAGCGGGTGGCCCTCAGCAAGGACAGTGAAAGTGCGCGCCTAGACGCCCGCACGCGAGAGGCCGATCAGGCCCATCGCGACGCCAGCAGTGCCCGTCAGGACGCGGTCCGGGCCCGAGGCGACGCCAGCCTCGCGCGGGACGATGCCGATGCCGCGCGTCTGAAGGCGGCGGAATTGCAGCGACAACTGGATGAATTCAACGCCAAGGAGACTGAGCGCGGGATCGTCATTACCCTGGGTGATGTGCTCTTTGCCACCGGCAGGGCGGAACTCAGTGGCGGCGCCGCCACCCGTCTGGGCAAGCTTGCCGGGTTTCTCAACGAGTACCCGGAGCGCAATGTGGCCATCGAAGGCCACACCGACAGCGTCGGCAGTGAAAGTGCGAATTTCAGTCTGTCCCAGAGGCGCGCCGATGCGGTGCGCTCCTTCCTCGCCAATCAGGGGGTAGCCCAGGCCCGGCTGCGCACCTCCGGCATGGGTGAAGGAACGCCGGTTGCCAGCAATGATTCCGAAACCGGCCGCCAGCAAAACCGCCGCGTGGAAGTGGTTATCGAGAACCAGGTTCAGTCCGCCAGGTAGACGCCAAGATTTCGCGCCCCAGTTTGATGCCCGCCCCGCAGTATCGGGCGGGCTTTTTACATTCCGCTCGGCGTTCGACACGAATAGTGGGGACATTGATGGCGTGCCTTTTCCCATTTTCCGGCGTTATCTATAGAATCCCCGGTTTGCCGAGCCGTCTCGCCGGGAGCCGATGTGGATTACTTGCCGCTTTACATGGGAATAGGGGTGCTGGCCGGAGTGCTGGCGGGCCTGCTGGGCATCGGTGGGGGTGCCATTACAGTGCCCCTGCTGCTGTGGGCCTTCGCCGTTCAGGGTATTAGCGATGCGGTGGCCACCCATATGGCACTGGCGTCGTCCCTGGGGGCCATGATCGTCACTTCCGCGAGTTCCGCCTGGGCCCACAACAGGAGGGGCGCGGTGCTGTGGCCGGTGCTGCTGTTCCTGGGCCTGGGGGGGGTGGTGGGCTCGGTCGTCGGGGTGCTGACCGCGGTCGAGTTGTCGGGAGCCAGTTTGCAGATTGCCTTCGGCTTTTTTCTCGCCTATGTGGCCCTGCAAATGATGGTGGGCTTTGCCCCTTCCGCGGCGCGGAAACTGCCGGGCAAAACCGGGTTGCTGGGGGCGGGCGGTGTCATCGGCTGTGTCTCCATGTACTTTGGTATCGGCGGAGGCTCCCTCACGGTGCCCTTTCTCAGTTATTGTGGCGTGGTCCCGGCGCGGGCGGTGGGGACCTCGGCGGCGCTGGGGTTGCCCATCGCCCTGTGGGGCACAGCGCTGTACATCGCCAGCGGCTGGAATGTCCAGGGGTTGCCGGACCATGCCCTGGGTTTTGTCCATTTGCCCGCCGTGCTGGGCATTGTGGCAACCAGCGCTTTCTGCGCCCCCTTGGGGGCGGCCCTGGCCCACCGCCTCAAGGCCTCGCAGTTGCGCTCGGTGTTCGGTATTGTGCTGTTGGGTATTGCGGCGGAACTGTTGTGGAGCAACCTGGGTTGAGTTGTGGAAACTGAATTGATTACTACCCTGGCTGACGGCCGCTTTCACTCCGGTCAGGCCCTGGGCGAGCTGTTGGGGGTATCCCGAGCGGCGGTGTGGAAGCACCTGCAGAAACTCCAGGCCCTGGGCCTGGAGGTGGAGTCCGTGAAGGGGCGCGGTTACCGTCTTCCCGGCGGTATCGAACTGTTGGACAAGGCGCGTATCGGTGATGCCCTGGCGCCTCAGGTGCGCAAGCGGTTGCGGGAGATCTTGATCTTTCAATCGCTGGATTCCACCAACACCAGAGTTGCATCCCTGGGTGAGGAGGGGGCGGCGGTGGTGTGTCTGGCGGAGCAGCAAAGTGGCGGTCGCGGGCGCCGTGGCCGCAGCTGGAGCAGCCCCTTCGGCAGAAATATCTACCTGTCCCTGGGCTGGTCCTTCGAGGGCGGCGCAGCCAGTCTGGAGGGCCTCAGCCTGGCAGTGGGCATCGCCCTGCGCCGGGCCCTGGGCAACCACCCGGAGGTGCGGCTGAAATGGCCCAACGACCTGCTGTTCGAGGGCCGCAAGTTGGCCGGAGTGTTGATCGAGATGCAGGGCGACCCCAGTGGCCACTGCCAGGTGGTGATCGGGGTGGGCATCAACCTCGGCATGGCGGGCCGGGAGCGGGTGGAAATCGACCAGCCCTGGGCAGATGCCCAGGAGCTGGGGGCGTTTTCCCGCAACGGCCTGGTGGCGGACGTGCTCAATGCGTTGGTCCCGGCACTTGACGAGTTTTCCGGCCGCGGCTTCGCGGCATTCCACGACGAGTGGCAGCAGGGGGACGCCTGCATTGGCAAGCCCGTGAGACTGCTGACCCCGGCGCTGGAAATTCGCGGCGTCGCCAGGGGGGTGGCGGCCAACGGCGCCATTTGTATCGAGGTCGATGGCCTGGTGCGGGAATACAATGGCGGAGAAATTTCCCTCCGGACAGAGCCATGATTCTGGATATCGACATCGGCAATTCGAGGCTCAAGTGGCTGCTGCGGGGAGGGCGGGAGGGGCCGTCGATGCGGGGCGCCTTCCCCCATGATCCCTGGCCAGAACAGCCCTTCCCCGGTGTCGCCAGTGCCCGCCGGGTGCGGATATCATCGGTCATGGGGGCTCGCAACCCGTCCCTGGTAGCCCTGTGCCGCGAGCGCTGGGGCGTGGAGCCGGAATTTGCCCGAGTCGAATCCGGGGTGGCCGGCTTGCAGTGTGGCTACGACGACCCTGCCAGGTTGGGAGTGGATCGCTGGCTGGCGGTGCTTGCCTGTTGGCAAACCATCGCCAGGCAGGCTCTGGTGGTGGATGCCGGTAGTGCCCTGACGATGGATATCTTGACTGGTGAGGGACATCTGGGGGGGTATATCGTGCCGGGTCTGCAAATGATGCAACAGGCGCTTGGGGTTGCCACCTGGGGGGTGCGGGCGGAGCGCGAGCTGGCGGCGGTCGACGAGCCTGGGCGGGAAACTTCGGCGGCGGTGATCAATGGCTGTCTGAGCGCCCTGGCTGGTGCGGTGGAGCACGCTGCCGCCAGAGCGGGATTGCGGCGGGTGGTGCTCACCGGCGGCGACGGCGAGGCTGTGGCCGGGTTTCTCGACGACAGCCTGGACATTGTCCTGGTTCCAGACCTGGTTCTCGATGGCCTGGCCATCGCCCTGCCGTGAGGAGCGCGGAATGATACGATGGATTTTCGCCGCCCTGCTGATCGCCAACCTGTTCCCGGCACTGCTGGCGGAAAGTCGCGCCCCCAATCAGACTCCCGCCCCCCGGGCTGGCGCCCTTGGTGCCACTGACCCTGGTGTGCGCACCCTGGTGTTGCTCGGGGAGGCTCAGCCGGAGTCTGGGGAGGTGGAGCGCCGCGACGAGGAGAGTCATTCCCTCCCCCAGCGCCGGGAGCAGGCGTGCTTTCTGGTGGGGCCCTTGGTGTCCATGGCCACGGCGGAGGCCATTGCCGGCCAGTTGGAGTCGTCGGGCCTCACCCTTGAAAAGCGCTGGCGGGAGGTGGCGGGGGGGGTGGACTACTGGGTTCACTTGCCGCCCCAGCCCTCGATGCGGGCTACCACCAGGGTGTTGCAGGAGCTAAAGGCCAACAACATCGACAGTTTTGTGTTTTCTGAAGGAGAGCTCGACGGCGCCATCGCCCTCGGTGTCTATAGTGACCAGGCCGCCGCCGAAACGCAGCGACAGCGTTTTGTTGAGTTGGGCTACGACGCCAGTGTCTACGGCATGGAGCGCTTGTTGAGGGAATACTGGCTGCTGAGCGACACCGTTCCCGACCCCGGGGCGCTGGACGGATTGACGCAAATCCTCGGCGATCGGGAGATTGGCCAAAATATATCCCCCAGAAGCTGTCTCGCTGTTGCTTCTGCCATGCACTTCCAATAGAATCCCCGCTCCCAAAAACCTGGTATTGACGCTGGCGTAGCTCAGTTGGTAGAGCAGCTGACTTGTAATCAGCCGGTCGGGGGTTCGACTCCTCTCGCCAGCTCCATTTTCAGCATTATGGTGTTTGCTTGACATCTGTTCTCAAAGTGTAGAGAATGTTCGGCCTTTTGCGGAGGGGTTCCCGAGTGGCCAAAGGGATCAGACTGTAAATCTGACGCGCAAGCTTCGGTGGTTCGAATCCACCCCCCTCCACCAGAATTGAGCAGGAAGGCGCAGCGGCAGGTCGCTGCGGCCTGAGTAGAGACCCCCGAAGGGGGGTGGGTGAGAACCACCTGGTTCGACAAAACCGCACAGCGGTTTTGAGCAGCGAACGCAGTGAGCTGACCCGGAGGGTGAGCCGCCACAGGCGGCGAATAATCCACCCCCCTCCACCAGAATTGAGCAGGAAGGCGCAGCGGCAGGTCGCTGCG
>CAZWUP010000126.1:7751-7910 GCA_964637045.1 uncultured Porticoccaceae bacterium
GCCTGAGTAGAGACCCCGGAGAGGGGTGAGCATCAAGTAGTTTGTAAGGGCGTCGCTTCGCTTCCTGGGCGACTGGAAGTAAAAGCTGCGGGGTACGGCGGGTATAGTTCAATGGTAGAACCTCAGCCTTCCAAGCTGATGGTGCGGGTTCGATTCCCG
>CAZWUP010000127.1:0-7859 GCA_964637045.1 uncultured Porticoccaceae bacterium
GTTGGAGTGGGCGAGGATGATGCCGTCGAAGGGAATGGCGCCGATGCCCTCGGTGCCGTTGTAGCTGCCATCCTGGGTGGCGGTAAGCAGGGGATGCAGCACCTTGATGGGCGCCTTGAACATTTCCACAAACTCCATCACCCCCTGATTGGCCCGGCACAGGCCGCCGGAAAAGCTGTAGGCATCGGGGTCGTGCTGGGGAAATTCCTCGAGTTTGCGAATATCCACCTTGCCCACCAGGGAGGAGATGTCCTGGTTGTTTTCGTCGCCGGGCTCGGTCTTGGTGATCGCCACCTGGTTGAGCACCGACGGCCAGACCTTCACCACCCGGAACTTGGCGATATCGCCGCCGTACTCATGGAGCCGCTTCACCGCCCAGGGGGACATGATGCCCTTCAGATAGCGCCGGGGAATCCCGTACTCCTCCTCCAGGAGCAGGCCGTCTTCCTGGGGGTTGAACAGTCCCAGGGGGGACTCGAACACCGGCGACCCCTTGAGGCAGTAGATGGGATACTTCTGCATCAGCACCTTGATCCTCTCCGCCAGGGAGGACTTGCCGCCGCCGACGGGACCCAGCAGGTAGAGTATCTGCTTGCGCTCCTCGAGGCCCTGGGCGGAGTGTTTGAAAAAACCGACGATCTTCTGAATACACTCTTCCAGACCGTAAAACTCGCTGAACGCCTGGTAGCGCTTGATCACCTTGTTGGAAAAAATCCGGCTCAGGCGGATATCCTTGGCGGTGTCGACCATCTCCGGCTCGCCGATGGCCATCAGCAGCCGCTCCGCCGCGCTGGCATAGGCCGAGGGATCCTGCCTGCACAGATCCAGGTAACTCTGCAGGCTGTACTCCTCCTGCTGGGTCGTCTCGTACCGGGATTGATAGTGGGTAAAAATAGACATCGCCAAAACACCTCCCAATTCGATTGATAGCCGATGCTCCACCTAAGTCTAGACGGTAAATTTCTATTGTCGTTCCGGTTTATGCAAAATCCCTGTGCCATCCCCAGCCAGAATGGCGCCGGCTTCCGCAGAAGCCGGAAATTAGGGTGACAGTTGGCGGATTACCCCCCTGCGTCCCCCCCGACAAAAGGCCTTGACGGAGCGGGGCTCCCGGAAGATATACTGTATATCCATACAGTTAATTGATTGCCATGTCGCCAACCCCAGATCAACCGCCATTCCTGTCCCTGGAACAGCTGCTGCGCCGCGATGATATCTGGCGCGGCCAGTGCCGCAGCAGCGGCCAGCAGCGGGCTCTGGATACCGGCCATCCCCAGCTCAATGGCGGCCTGCTCCACGGGGGCTGGCCCCTGGGGGCACTGGTCGAGATCTGCCAGCGGCCCTTTCAGGGGGAGTGGCAGCTGTTCCTGCCCGCCCTGCGGGCGGCGGGCCCAGGACTGGTGGCGTTGCTCAACCCCCCCGCCGAACCCTTCAGCCAGGCCCTGATCCAGGCGGGGGTGGACCTGGATCGCCTGGTGGTGGTCAAGGCCACCGACAAGGCCAGCTTTCTGGCCTGCTTTGGCGAACTGGCCCGCAGCGGAGGCTGTGGGGCCGTTCTCGGCTGGCAGCCCCGGGACAACCTCAGCTACACCGAGCTGCGCAAGTGCCTGCTGGCGGCGGCGGAAGGCAGTGGGCTGTACGCCATCTTCCGCCCCTCTCCGGCCCAACGGCAGAGCTCCCCCGCCCCCTTGCGGCTGTTCTGCCAGCTGCTGCCCGCCGGGCTCGAGGTGACGGTGTTCAAGCAAAAAGGTATGCTCCAGCGCCACCAGCCCAGGCCCCTGATACTGCCGCTGCCCGAGGGCTGGCAGTTGGCGCCAGCCCACTCGGCCCTGGATCGGAAACAGGGCTCCGGCGGCGGCAGTGACGGCAAGGCCGTGGCCAATCTCAGGGGAAGCCCGTGACGGCCCGGGGACACCAGCTGTGGCTGGCGCTGCGGCTGAGGGATCTGCCCCTGTCGGCACTGGCGGTGGATGCTCCACCTGCACAGCCGGTGGTCGTTGGGGAAAGGCGTCAGGTGGTCTTCTGCAACGCCGCCGCAGCGGCCCTGGGGATTGCCCGGGGCATGGACCTGGCCACCGCCCAGCTGGTGGGAGACTGCCGCACTCTGCCCCGGGATCGCGGCAGGGAAGCGGCCGCCCTCCAGGAATTGCGGGGCCAGCTCTACCGCTTCACCCCCCATATCGCCATCCACCACAGCAGGAAGGCCCCCCAATCCGGATTGCTGCTGGAGATTTCCACCTGTCTGCGGCTGTTCGGGGGAGTCGAGGCTCTTTGCCGGGAGGTCCTGGGCATGCTCACCGCCGGCGGCCACGACCTGCGCCACGGCCTGGCCCACACCGCCCCGGGGGCCTGGCTGCTGAGCTTTGCCAGGCACGGGATTGACGGCAGTGACACCCGGGAACTGTTCGTTGCCCGCCTCAACCAGCTGCCGGTGCAGGTGCTTTACGAGCACCCCGCCGCCGTCGACGCCCTGATCAAAATGGGTTTCACCACCCTGGGGGATGTGGTCCGGCAGGTGGAATCCAGTGCCCTCGGCAGTTTCGCCAAACGCCTGGGCAGAGACTTTGCCACCGCCCTTGGGGAGATCTATGGCAGCGACGGCCATTTCGCCCAGGCCAGCTTGTTCACCCCAGCGGTGACCAGCTGGGTGCCGGAAGCCCTGTTCACGGAAAGCATCCAGTTCGACTACCCGGTCACCCTGGCGGAACAGCTGGCGCCCGCCGTGGAGAGTCTGCTGCAAAACCTGGCGGACTTTCTGCGCCGGCGCCAGCTGGCGTGTCAGCATATTCAGTGGCAAATGAGCGATATCCACCAGCGCCGGGAGGTCGTGGACGTCCACAGCGACCTTCCCCAGAGTGGCTGGCAGTTGCTCTACGACCTGACGCTGATCAGGCTCGCCAACAGGCCCATGCCCTTCGCGGTGGACTCCCTGACCCTGAGCTGCCGCGACCGCCTTCCCGCCCACGGCAACAGCCAGCGGCTGGATTTCACCGGGGCCGGCAGGCGGCGGGACAAGCCGCGGGAGCTGGCGGTGACCATGGCGCGACTGAAGTCGCGGGTGGGAGACGCGGCGGTGTACAGGGTCGGCTATCGAGACAACCTGCTGCCGGAGCTGAGCCACACCCTGGTGGGCCTGGCGGAAAAATCCGTGCAACAGCTGCCCGACAGCCACAATCACAGCCTGCGACCCGGCTGGCTGTTTGCCCAGCCCCTGGCGGTGGAGCAGCGCAACCGCCGCCTGTACTGGCAGGGCTACCTGACCCTGGCGGTGGGTCCCGAGCGGGTGGTGGGGCACTGGTGGCAGGAGCCCGTGGCCCGGGATTACTATCTGGCCCGGCGCCAGGACAATACAGCGGTGTGGGTGTACCAGGATCTGTACAGCAAGGCCTGGTATGTGCAGGGGGTGTTTTCTTAGGTCTCAGTGGCCGGCAACCCGCCGGAGATACTGCAGGGTTGCCACCCTTTGCTTTACCCCGCTGACTGGCGGCCGACGTCGTAGCCCAGTTGCGTCCCCTTGGCCCGGGGGGCGGGATCCTGGCTCTCATCGCACTTGTTGGGGTCGCCGCCGCAGATGTCGCAACTGTAGTTGGCTTCCCCCAGAGCGGCGCCGACGCCGCCACAGGAGCCGGAAATGGGCTTGCGGCCCATCATCACCCCCACCGCCATGATGGCGACGATGGTCAGCAGTACCAGCAGGGTTATCAGGAAAGTCAGCATTACTGCACCTCGATAAGATAGGGTGTGAAGGCCGGGGAGTGGGCCTCCTCGAAGCCGTCACCCCCCTTGGACAGGGTCATGATGGCCACCTGGTTGGCCTCCGCATGGGCCAGGGCCTGTGCCGTGCCCATCACCAGGTAAGCCGTGGCCAGGGCATCCGCCAGGGCACTGGTGGCGCCGACCACGGTCACCGACGCCAGGTTGTGGCTGACGGGGTAGCCGTCGCGGGGGTCCAGGGTGTGGGAATAGCGCACCCCGTCCTGCTCGAAATAATTGCGGTAGTCCCCGGAGGTGGCGACCCCGGCATCGGTCACACTGATCACCTGCTCCACCTCCCGGGCCTCCACTACGGGGCGCTCGACGGCGATCCGCCAGGGAGTGCCGCGGGCATTGAGCCCCGCCAGGGCCATCTCTCCCCCCACTTCCACCATATACCTGGTGAGTCCCAGGGTGCGCAGAAGTTCCGCCACCCGGTCGGCACCATAGCCTTTGGCCACCGCCGACAGGTCCAGGGAAATGTCCGCCTGGCGGGTTGCGGTATGACCCTCGGGATCGAGAATCAGCTGGTGAAAGCCCGACTTGCCCCTCAGGCCGTCGATCTCTGCCTGATCTGGAATCCGCTCCGGATGGTGACTGGGACCAAAGCCCCACAAATCCACCAGGGGCCCGACACTGGGGTCAAAGGCGCCGCCGGACAGCTGGTACACCTGCTGGGAAAGCTGCAGCACTGCCATCAGCTGGGGGGAGACCCGGAACGGCTCCCCGGGAGGTGCGCGGTTGAGGCGGTTGAGTTCGGAGTCGTCCTTGTAGGTGGACATTCGGCCATCGACATCATCCAGCACCGCCTGAATTCGCTCACCGAGATCCCCCGGAACCCCGTCCTCGGCGGCCACCACAGTCACCTGGTAGCTGGTGCCCATGGTCTGCCCCGAGTAGGACAGCGGGCGTTCAGCGGGGGCGCAAGCCGCCACCAGAAGTAAACCGCAGACAACCAAAAACGAGGCCAGAGGCCCCGTTTTGCGGACATTGCCCACCGCCTCAGCCACCGAAATCGTCGAGCAGGATGTTGTCCTTTTCGACACCCAGGTCCTGGAGCATCTTCACCACCGCCGCGTTCATCATCGGCGGCCCGCACATGTAATACTCACAGTCCTCGGGGGCGGGATGGTCCTTGAGATACTGCTCGTAAAGCACATTGTGAATAAAGCCGGTGAGGCCGGTCCAGTTGTCCTCCGGCTGGGGATCGGAGAGGGCCAGATGCCACTGAAAGTTCTCGTTCTCCGCCGCCAGCTGATCGTACTCCTCGGTATAGAAGCACTCCCGCACACTGCGGGCGCCGTACCAGAAGGAGATCTTGCGGTCGGTCTTGATCCGGCGCAGCTGATCGAAGATATGGGAGCGCATCGGCGCCATGCCGGCACCGCCGCCGATAAAGACCATCTCGGCATCGGTGTCCTTGGCAAAGAATTCGCCAAAGGGCCCGTACACGGTAATGGTGTCCCCGGGTTTGAGACTGAACACATAGGAGGACATCAGTCCCGGCGGAATACCCTTGCTGCCCGGGGGCGGGGTGGCAATACGGATATTGAACTTGACGATGCCGTACTCCTCCGGGTAGTTGGCCATGGAGTAGGCGCGAATCACCGGCTCGGTAACCTTGGACTCCAGGTTGAAAAACCCGAACTTTTCCCAGTCCCCGCGATACTCCTCCTCGATATCGAAGTCCTTGAAGTAGACATGGTGAGGGGGCGCTTCCAGCTGGACATAGCCACCGGCGCGGAAGTTGACATTTTCCCCCTCCGGCAGGCGCAGGGTCAGCTCCTTGATGAAGGTGGCCACGTTGGGGTTTGACTCCACGGTGCACTGCCACTGCTTGACGCCAAACACATCCTCCGGCACTTCGATCTTCATGTCCTGCTTGACCGGGGTCTGGCAGGACAAACGCCAACCCTCCTTGGCCTCCCGGGGGGTAAAGTGGCCCTCCTCGGTGGGCAACATGGCGCCGCCGCCCTCGAACACCAGGCACTTGCACTGGGCGCAGGTGCCGCCGCCGCCACAGGCCGAGGCGAGAAAAACCCCCTCGTTGGACAGGGTCTGCAACAACTTGTTGCCGGCCGGAACAGTGATGGTTTTTTCGCCGTTGATAACGATTTCGACGTTGCCGGAGCTGACCAGCCGGGCGCGGGCACTGAGGATCACCAACACCAGCGCCAGCACCACCGCGGTGAACATGGCAACGCCGAGGATAATTTCTAGATTCATAGCGTGTCTCTACTCCATTTCACCGGTTACAGGTCGATACCACCAAAGGACATAAAGCCCAGGGACATCAGGCCCACGGTGATAAAGGTAATACCCAGCCCCTGCAAACCGGCGGGGACGTCGCTGTACTTGAGTTTTTCGCGGATACCCGCCAGGGCAATGATGGCCAGGGCCCAGCCAGTGCCGGCACCAAGTCCATAGACGGCACTTTCACCCAGGTTGTAGTCCCGCTCCACCATAAACAGAACCCCCCCCATGATCGCGCAGTTCACGGTAATCAGCGGCAAAAACACACCCAGGGCGTTGTAGAGCTTGGGCACGAACTTGTCGAGGAACATCTCCATGATCTGCACCACGGCGGCAATCACACCGATATAACTGAGCAGCCCCAGGAAACTCAGGTCCACAGCCTCCAGGGCCTGAATGCCTGTCCAGGACAGGGCACCTTCCGCCAGCAAGCCCGTATAGATGATGTTGTTGAGGGGCACGGTGACGGTAAGCACCACGATGACGGCAATACCCAGACCGATGGCCGCGTCAATCTTCTTGGAAATGGCGATAAAGGTGCACATGCCCAGAAAGAACGCCAGGGCCATGTTCTCGATAAAAATCGAGCGAATCAGCAAACTCAGATAATGTTCCATTACGCGACCTCCCTGATGGCGGAATTGGCGGCAATCTTGAACTCGGGCGCTTCAACCTGCTCTTTCTTCTTGCTGCGAATGGCCCAGATGATAAAGCCGATGATGAAGAAGGCACTGGGGGGCAGCAGCATCAGGCCATTGGGCACATACCAGCCGCCGGCGTTGGCCACCGGCACGATTTCAATACCCATCAGCTTGCCGGTGCCAAACAACTCGCGGAAAAACGACACCACGATCAGGATCATGCTGTAGCCCAGGCCGTTGCCGATACCGTCAAAAAAGCTGGGGATGGGCGGATTCTTCATGGCAAAGGCCTCGGCGCGGCCCATCACGATGCAGTTGGTGATGATCAGACCCACGAACACCGACAGCTGCTTGCTGATATCGTAGGCCACCGCCTTGATGATCTGGTCCACCACAATCACCAGGGAGGCGATGATGGTCATCTGCACGATAATGCGGATGCTGCCGGGGATATGGTGGCGGATCAGGGACACGAACAGATTGGAAAATGCCACCACGGTGGTGAGTGCTATACACATCACCAGGGACACCTTCATGCTCGAGGTGACCGCCAGGGCCGAGCAGATACCCAGGATCTGCAGGGCAATGGGGTTGTTGTTGAAAATGGGATCGATAACGATAGCTTTGATTTTCATAGCGGTCACGCCTCCCCGGATTTCAGGTTGGAGAGAAATTTGGCGAAGCCCTTTTCACCCATCCAGAAACGGATGAGATTGTCGACGCCGCGGGTAGTCAGGGTAGCGCCGGACAGGCCGTCCACCAGGTACTCGGCATTGGGGTTGTCGCTCTCCACAGCGCCCTTGATGACGCTCAGCTCAACCTCGCCGTCCTGGTACACTTTCTTGCCCGGCCAATGGGCTTTCCACAGGGGGTTGTCCACTTCCCCCCCCAGGCCCGGAGTTTCCGCATGCTCGTAGAAACCGAGGCCGGCAACGGTATTGAGGTCGGACTCGATGGCCAGAAAGCCGTGGAGGGTGGACCACAGGCCAGGGCCGCGCACCGGCAACACCACCTTGTCGATGGCGTCCCCTTCCCGCACCAGATAGACCACGGCATATTTTTCCCGGCGGGAAATGTTTGCCACATCTGCTTCGTCGGAAAGAGGGTCTGACAGCGCAGGGTCCTTGGCGGCCTTGCGCTGGTCGTAGGTCTCGGCGGACACCACATCGGTAAATTCGCCGGTGTCCAGGTCGACGACCCGGGTTTCAACTT
>CAZWUP010000128.1:0-7815 GCA_964637045.1 uncultured Porticoccaceae bacterium
TGTCGCGACCGGTAAAGCCGGTGCCGCCGGTGGTGATCACCACCTCCACCCCGGCGTCGGCTATCCAGCGGGACACCACCGCCCGCAACTGGTAGACGTCATCGGGAAACAGCTCCCGGCCCACCAGCTGATGACCGGCGGCCGCCAGGGCTTCCACCAGGAAGCCGCCGGAGGTGTCGGTATCCAGGGTGCGGGTGTCGGATACAGTGAGCACCGCCACCTTCATGGGGCGGAACTCGTTGGTTTCTTTACTGCTCATGGGTCTCTCCTGTGTTGTTTGGTGCCGCGACCCCCGGGGCATTGCCAGTGGTGTACGTCAGTGGCGTTGGGCCGCCACCAGGCGCTGGGCGGCGGCCAGTTCCGCCGGGGTATTGATGTTGAAAAAGGGGTCGAGCTCGCCCTGAGGCCAGTCGACAACGACGGCGGCCAGCTCGGCCAGCAGGCTCTTGAAGCCCCCCCGACCACGACCCAGTTCGCCGCGGGCCAAGGGGGCGCAATCCCGGCGCCACAGGGAAAAAGTCGGCTGCAACTGCCCCAGGTAGCGCACACAGGCCGCCTGGGCGGCGTTCGCCACCAGCGCCTCCGCCAGGGTGGCCACCAGGGTGGCGGGCAGAAAGGGGCCATCACAGGGCACCACCGCCACCGCCTCCGCCGGAGAGCGATTCAGATCCAGGTAATCAAAGGCGCACACCACGCCGGCCAGCGGTCCTGGATGGCCCGCCACCGGATCGGCAACCACCGCCACCCCGGGCATTCGGGGCAGCGAGGCGGGATCGCCATTGAAGTTGACCACCACCTCGCTCACCTGGGGCCGCAACCTTGCCACCACCAGCTCAACCAGGGACACCCCCGCCAGCTCCAGGGTGGCCTTGGCGGCGCCGGCCATCCGCGACGACCGCCCCCCGGCGAGGACCACGCCGGCAATCGCCGTCATCTCACCCCTCACCAGATTCCCGCCAGCGGCGGGCCGCCTCCCGGTCGCCCTCTTTCGTATCAAGCCACCGACCGCCCCCGGCGGTGACGGTTTTTTTCCACAGGGTGGCACGGGTCTTCAGATAGTCCATCACAAAGTTGGCGCCGGCAAAGGCCGCTTCCCGGTGGGCGGAGCTCACCGCCACCAGCACGATCTGATCCCCCGGCAACAGAGTGCCCACCCGGTGGATCACGGTGACAGCCTGCAGCGGCCAGCGTCCACAGGCCTCGTCGACGATCTCCCCCAGCAGGCGCTCGGTCATGCCGGGATAGTGTTGCAGATGGAGGGACTCCACCCCGGCTCCGTCCCCCTGGCTGTCGAACTCCCTCACCAGTCCGGAAAAAATCACGATGGCGCCACTGGTTGTCGAGCGCAGGCGCTGGTATTCCTCCTGGAGGCTGAAATCCTCGTCCTGGATTTTGACGGTTATCACAGTGCTGTCCTCACCGCTGGAGCTGCAGCTCTCACCTCAGCCACCGGTGACCGGGGGCAGAAAGGCCACTTCGTCGCCGCTGGCCACCGCTGTGTCTCTGGACACGATCTGCTGATTGACCGCCACCAGCACCTGGGGACCGGTGATCTCTGCGTGCAGCCCCGGATTGCTATCGGCGATCTGGGCGACGATATCGGCCACCGTGGCGATACCCTCCGGCGGCAACAACATGCCCTGGGTGTCCGCCACCAGCTCGGAAAACTTGCCAAACAGACGCACCCTGATCATGACTCCACTCCCGCCGCTTGCCAGTCCCCGGATTTGCCGCCGGTTTTCTCCAGCAGCCGCACCTCGCGGATAACAATGCCCTTGTCGATGCCCTTGCACATATCGTAGGCGGTCAGGGCGCCCACCGAGGCGCCGGTGAGCGCTTCCATCTCGACCCCGGTCACCCCCGCAGTCTTGCACAGTACGGCAATGCAGAGACGCTTGAGGTCGGTGTCGAGGTCGATATCCACCGACACCTTGTGCAGCGGCAGGGGATGACACAGCGGGATCAGGTCGGCACATCTCTTGGCGCCCTGGATGGCGGCGATGCGCACCGTGGCGAAGAGATCCCCCTTGGGCAGGGTGTCCTCCGCCAATACCGCCATCACGGTATCGGTGAGTTGCACTTCCGCCAGGGCAATGGCGGTGCGGACTGTTTGCACCTTGGCGGAAACATCCACCATATGGGCTTCGCCGCTGGGATTGAGATGGGTCAATTTTGACATCACAGGTACACCGAATTTTTCGGAATGGTACCACAGGCCAGGGTGGGAGAAGAGAGCGCGGCGCCGATCTCAGGTCAGCAACAGCAGGGTCAACAGGTTGATCACCAGCAACAGAATCACCGCCAGCTTCCACGGCAACAGCACATCTGTTCCGGCGCTGCCGACCCGCCGGCCATCGTAGGCCGGGTTGGGTTTCTGGATATCCTGGGCAAACTCGCTGAGGGCCGGATAGCGGCGGGCGGGGTCGACGCTCAGGGCGCGCTGGATGGCGCCGTCCAGCCACACCGGCACCAGGGGGTTGAGCTGGTAGGCGGGGGTATAGCCAAGGCGGGCAAAGTCCGCCTCGGTCAGGCATTTTCCGTAGCCGTCGCCAAAGGGATGGCGGCCGGTGAGCAATTCGTAGAGCAGCACCCCCAGGGAAAACTGGTCGCTGGCGGCGGACACCGGGGCGTCCAGCAGGTACTCGGGGGCGCTGTAGTGACGGGTGCCCAGTTTGGCCTCACGGCTGAGGCGGGAGCGGATCTCGCCAATGCCCGCACTGTGACAGGAGCCGAAGTCGATGATGCGAATGCCGTCGTCACTGTAGACAATATTGTCCGGCTTGATGTCCTGGTGCAGCACGTCCCGGCGATGGAAGGCCCTGAGTCCGGAAATAACCTGGGTGATGATGTTCTGGGCGTCCACCACCGACAGTCGGGTGCGCTCCCGCAGCAGCTGGCCCAGGGTTGGTCCCGCCACATACTCGGTGAGGTAGTACAGGAACGTCCTCCCCTCAGAGGGCCGCAGCACCCGCACCACATGATTGCTGTTGATCCGGCTGCCCACCCACTCCTCGAGAATAAAGCGCTCGATATAGGCCGGGTCGTCCTGGAAATTGGCCGACGGCGCCTTGAGGGCCGCCCGCCTGCCATGGGTGTCCGCCACCAGGTACACCTCGCTGCGGGAAGAGGCATGCAGCTCCCGCTGCACGGTCCAGCCGTCGATCTTCAGCCCCGGCGCCAGGGGTGGCGGAAACGGCAGCTTGCTGACGCTGGCCAGCAGATCCCCCGCCACCGGCTCGCCGGGGTTGGCGATCTTCACCAGCTGGACACTGAGGTTGTCGGTGCTGCCGTTGGTTCTGGCGCGCTCGGCGACAACCCGACACAGGGGGTCGAGGGAGCCCACCTGGAAGTGGCCCAGGCAGGGGCGCAGGATATCCACCAGTTCCTGACTGGTCAGCCACTCGTGAACCCCATCGGTGGTGAGAACAAAGAGATCACCCCGCTGCAGGTCGAGCTGGTGAAAGTCCACATCCAGCATGGTGTCGATACCCAGGGCGCGGGCCAGATAGCGCTGCTTGTTGCCCACCCTGGTGGTGTGCTCCCGGGTCAGGGGCTCCAGCACCCCGCCCCTGATCCTGGCGATCCTGCTGTCGCCGACGTGGAACAGGTAGGCGCTGGCGGACTTGAACACCGCTGCACTGAAGGTGGTCACATAGCCCTGCTCGGGACGCAGACAACTGTGGCCCAGGCCGTACAGCCAGCGGTTGAGGGCGGCGATCACCTTGCTGGCGGAGGTTTCCACCGACCAGGTGTCGTGGGTGGAATAGTAATCCGACAGAAACCCGGTCACCGCCGTGGTGCTGGCCTCCCGCCCCCCCTCGGCACCGCTGACGCCGTCGGCGATCACCGCCACTATGCCCTTGGCGGTGAGGGCGGAACCCTCGGGAATGCGAATACCGATGGCGTCCTCGTTGACCGGCTTGGCGCCTGCGGTGGAAAACTGGCCGACCACCACCTTGAGGCCGGAATCGAGATGCTTGAGAGACATGTTGTTGACCATTCAGCGCAGGCAACCCGGTGCCAGCGGCGGGACGGGGCTGCCCCCAGACCCGCCATTATCGCCAGCAATCCGCAACCTTGCCAGGGTCAGCTCACTTCGATCAGGTGGACGGTGCCGTCGGGAAGGATCTCACTGGTATGGCCCTCGGGATCCCGTATCAGCTGCGCCAGCACCAGCATCGCCAGGGCGGAGGCGGCGATGACAAGAAAGAAGGTGGCGGCGTCGACAAAGGTGTACACGGTGAGGAAGGTGACCCCCCCCACATTGCCGAAGGCGCCGGTGAGGCCGGCGATCTGCCCTGTCATGCGGCGCTTGATCAGGGGCACGATGGCAAACACCGCGCCCTCCCCCGCCTGGACGAAGAAGGAGCAACACATCACCGCCATCACGGCGAGGACGAGGGGCCAGGTGCCGGTAATCTGGGACAGCACCAGATAGCCCAGGCCGAGCCCGGCGATCAGCAGGCTGAGGGATTTGCGGCGGCCAAACCTGTCGCTGAACCAACCGCCGCTGGGCCTGGCCACCAGGTTCATAAAGGCGAAGGCGCTGCCCAGGGCGCCAGCCGCCGCCAGGGACATCCCGTCAAAGGTATCGAGGAAGTAGCCGGGCAACATGGACACCACCGCCAGTTCCGAGCCAAAGGTCACGAAATAGGCCCACGCCAGCACCGCCACCTGGCGAAAATCGTAGCGGTCCGACGCCGGGGTGCCGTTGACCAACATGTCCCGATTGACCTTGCGAATCTGGCTGAACTGGAACACGAAGAGCACCGCGAACAGGGCGTAGAAAAACCAGGCCACCTGGTGGCTGATCAAATCCGTCCCCGCCGGTGACACCTTCCACACCAGCACCGACAGCACCAGGTACATGGGCAGGTTCATCAGGTTGTAGAGCCAGTAGTCGCGGCGGCAGGACACCTCCAGGCCGCCGTGGCGCCTGGGCTTGAAATAGGTGGACCCGGTGGGGGTATCCCGGGCATGGATGTAGTACAGGATCCCGTAACCGAAGGCCAGCGCCCCGGTCACCAGAACCGCGTAGCGCCAGCCGTCCTCACCGCCAAACACCACCACCGCCAGGGTCGGCAGGGTGAAGGCGGCGGCGGCGGAGCCGAAGTTGCCCCACCCGCCGTAGATACCCTGGGCCAGGCCCACCGACTTGGCGGGGAACCACTCCCCCACCATGCGAATACCGATCACAAAACCGGCGCCGACAAACCCCAGCAGCAGCCGCAACAAGGCCAGCTGCTGGTAATCCCGGGCCAGGGCGAACAGGGTGCAGAACACCCCGGCGAGCATCAGCAGCGCCGAGAACACATGGCGGGGGCCAAAGCGGTCCACCAGCATGCCGATCACGATCCGCGCGGGAATGGTCAGCGCCACATTGAGGGTGAGCAGGGTTTTCCACTGGTCGTTGGTCATGGCGAAGGCCGCCATCAGCAGCGGCTTCAGGGGGGCGTGATTGAACCACACCACGAAGGTGAGGAAAAACGCCACCCAGGTCAGGTGCAGGGTGCGAATCTTGGGGTCGGAAAAATCCAGCAGATTGATTTTGGACAGGGACATGGGGAAGCGATCGCTTGTCAGGGGTGAATTTGGGCGGCGATTGCCACCAGCTGGGAGCGCAGGGCGACGACGTCGCCGAGGATGATCAGCGCCGGCGAGGGCAGCTCGACCCGGGCCAGGTCGTCCGCCACCCCAGCCAGGGTGGAGACCAGCAGCTGCTGGTCGGCCCGGGAGCCGTTGGCAATCACCGCGATGGGGGTGGCCGCGGACTTGCCCCTGGCCAGCAATCCGGCGGCGATTTCCGCCACCACCGACAGCCCCATGTAGAACACCACCGTCTGATCCTCCTGCAGGGCCAACCGCCAGTTGAAGGTCAACTCTCCCTGGCGGCGGTGGGCGGTGATAAAGGTCAGCGCGTGGGCGCAGTCCCTGTGGGTGAGGGGAATCCCGGTGGCCGCCGCGCAGCCGGTGGCGGCAGTAATGCCGGGGATGACCTGCCAGGGTATTCCCGCCGCCTCCAGGGCATCCAGCTCCTCGCCACCGCGGCCGAAAATAAAGGGATCGCCACCCTTCAGGCGCACCACCTTTTTGCCGCGCCGGGCCAGGGCCACCAGCAGCTCGCAGATTTGCTCCTGGGGCAGACTGTGGCGGTCCTTGCGTTTGCCGACATAGATCTTGTCGCACGCCGGCGCCGCCAGGGCGAGGATCCGGGGGTTCACCAGACGGTCGTAGACCACCGCCTCGGCGGCTTCCAGGGCCCGCAGGCCCTTGATGGTCAGCAGCTCGGGATCCCCGGGGCCGGCCCCCAGCAGCACCACAGGGTGGGGCGAACCACCCTCGCTATCTTGCTCAAGATAGCTAATCAGCTTTCTGTTTTTAAAAGGGATAACATTGTTCATAGGATTTCTCTCTCAGCCCCCTTCCTCAGGCGGCATTGTCCTCGCGACTTGCCAGTGCGGCGATCAGGCCCTTCAGCTCGGGAATGCAGGAGCCGCAGTTGGTACCGCAGCGCAGCTGCTGCCCCAGGGCCCTGGGGGTGTTGGCGCCGGCGCAGATGGCGCGGGCAATATCCCCCTCCCCCACTTCAAAGCAAGAGCACACCAAACGGCCCTTGTCCTGCCCGTCGCCCTTGCCCCCCGCCAGGGCCTTCCAGCCGCCGCTCCCGGCGTTGTTCGCAATCAGCTCCGCCAGCCAGCCGCCCTCGGGCTGAGCGCCGGGAGAGCTGGACACAAAGGCGGCAAAGACGATACCGCCGGCGTCCTGGCCCAGCAGCCGGTAATCGCCACTGCCGGGATCCTCAAACTCCAGGGTCTCCCGACAGGGCACCAGGGTACGCAGCCAGTCAACAGTGTCCATTGCGGCTTCGGCCAATACCGCACAGCGATATCTAACACCATCAACCACAGGAACCCTCAGCCAATAGTCCAAGTGGCGGGTATCGATATCCGTCTGGCTGACGATCTGCAGCCACTGCTTTACCGCCAGCTTGCGCAGGGCAACGGGCACGTACTTGCTCTCCGGCTGGCCCGAGTGGGGGTCGACCTCAGGGGCGACCAGGGCGCCGATGCGGCCGTGGGAGGCAAACTGATCATTCCAGTGAATGGGCAGAAACAACTCCCCCTGCCTGACACTGTTATCCACAGCCACCTGCAGCCGGAGACTGCCCCGGGCATTGCTCACTTCCACCAGGTCACCCCCAGCCACCTCGAGGGCGGCGGCGTCGGCGGTGTGGATGGTCAGCAACGGGCCGTCGATATGGTTGAGCAACCGCGGCGCCAGGGCGGTTCTGGTCATGGTGTGCCACTGGTCGCGGACCCGCCCGGTATTGAGGACGAAGGGATACTGGCCGTCCCTGTTCTGCCGGGGCTGGGCCGGGGTCACCGCCACAAAGCGCGCCCGACGGTTTGCGGTGAAAAAGCGGCCGTCGCCGAACAGGCGCTCGACGCCCTCGGGGTTAACGGCGTTAAGGGGCCATTGACGGGGGGTAAATTCTTCATATTCCTTATCAGATATCATTGCCAAGCCACTGATATCAAAAGCCCTATCTCCTCCATTCTCGAAACCGGATAAGGTTGCGTGTTCGCGAAAGATCGCCGCCACCGAGGGGTAGCCAAAGGCCTCGCCATAACCGAGGCGAGACGCCAGGTCACAGACAATCTGCCAGTCGTGGCGGGCCTCCCCCGGGGGGCGGCGGAGGGGACGCTGGCGGGAAATCCGCCGCTCCGAGTTGGTCACGGTGCCGTCCTTCTCCCCCCAGCCGGTGGCGGGCAACAGGATATGGGCACAGGCGGTGGTGTCGGTTTGCTCACTGCA
>CAZWUP010000129.1:0-7815 GCA_964637045.1 uncultured Porticoccaceae bacterium
GACAAAGTCCGCCGCGAGCTGCTCAATCCCAAGTCTGGCGCCAAGCCCGCCAAGGGGCAGCTGGACAAGGCGACGCCCAAGTTGGCGGAGTAACCTGGTCGCCCCAGCGACGGACCCCCCGGGGTGTTGCAAATCAATGGCATGGGCCGCTCCCCGTTGATTTCAGGTGCCGAGGGGCGCCTGCGGGCTCAGGGTTGCCATTTGTCAGCGATCAAGGAAAGCTCCTGGCGGCGGTCATAGGGGCCGTCGGCAATGGTTTTGTCGATCAGAGGATCCAGGGCGGAGCCGCCGGCAGCTGGACGGTAGAGGTTGCCGCCGGCGCCCTCGGGGAGATAAATAGTCGCCGCCAGCTGCCAGCCGCGCTCCCGCCGGCAGGCGAGCTGTTCCCGGCGCCCGCCATCCGCGACCACCTCATAGAGGCGGCAGTAGGTGCCGGTGCGATCGCGAAACGTCAGGGTTGGCGTCAACGACGTGCCGCCGCCCAGGGAGTGTGTTTCCCTGCTGGGGGTGCTGTCGAGGACGGCTGATACCCGGTGCCAGGACGTCTCCTTTTCGGGCAAAGGCAACAGAGCGCCCAGGCCAATGCCGACGCCAAGGATAACGGCGGCCGCCAGGCCGGCATGGTGCCTGAGGACGCGCCCCGCCCGCCCGAACAGAGCCAGTGCAATCACTTTGCCGCCGGGGCCCTCGGGGGGGGTGAGCAGGGTGGTGACAGATTGCGGCAAGGGCTGGTCATTGATGGCGTTGTAGGTGTTGGCAATAAGGGTATCCACCGCGGCCAGTTCGGCGAGGCGATCCGCCAGTGCCTGGTCGTCGATAAGGGCCTCCCGGATGGCCTCCATTTCGGCGGCGGGTAGCTCGCTGTCGAGAAAGGCCGATAACTGTAGGTCTGAAAATCTCATGCCAGATTCCGTCTTCTGCCGAGTTTGAGTTGCTGCTGAAGTGATGCCCGGGCCCGCGACAGGCGGCTCATCACTGTGCCCAGGGGTATCTCCAGGGTGCTGGCCACATCCTTGTAGGACAACCCCTCCAGGGCCACCAGGGAGATGATGGCCCGCTGTTGGTGGGGCAACCGCGCCAGGGCGGCATTGACCTCTTCAAGGCGAATGCTGTCGTGGATGGCGCTGGCGCCATCGACAACTTGATCGCCCCACAGCTGGGGATCATTGGCAGCCCGCAGGCGGGTCCGGCGGGCGCGATAGTCGTCGATCCACAGGTTGCGGCAGACCCGGAAGCACCATTTGAGTAACTCGACGTCCTCGGGCACATCCCGGTCGAGAACCCGCATCAGGGTGTTCTGGAGCAGGTCGTCGGCGTCGTCCCGGGAACCGGTAAGTGAATAGGCGAACCGGCGAATGGCCGGAATCAAGGTGGTGAGTTGTTCTTTCATGGGCGGATTTCTTGCGGTCTTGTCCTCGTTGACGTCCGGTGGCGGATTTTATTCCCTCCCGAAATGAATTTTCTATGTCCTCAAACGTCAATAACCGAGCAAGAACGGCTTAACGAAGCTTTATGAAATTACTTTTACCACTGACATTATTGCTTATTTCCGCGGGACTGGCGGGCCAGGGTCTGATTGGTGAGCAGCTGAGTCGGAGTATCGAGACAAGCGTCGAGCAGAACCTGGAAGGCGCGGTGGAGGATGGCGTCAGCCAGCAGGTGCAATCCGGGGTGGAAAATGCCATCGAGGAGTCGGTGACCGACACCCTGGACCAAGCGGTGGAGCAGACAGTGGCGCAACGGATCTCCGAGGCGGTCGACACCCAGGTGCAGGAGACGGTGCAGGGAAGCGTCGACAACGCCGTCGGCGAGGCGGTGTCCGCACAAATAGCCGAAAACGTCAGCAGTGGGGTGGCGGAAGCCGTCGCCGCTGCCGCGGCTGCCTCGGCGGATGAGGCCGCCGCCAGCATCGCCGCGGGGGCGGTGGCGACAGGTGTTCAGCAGGCGGTAACTGCCACTGTCGAGAGCGCCACCGCCGGTGCCGTGGCTGCCACAGTGGACAATGCCGTGGCGGGGGCATTGACCGGGCTTCCCCTTGCCGTGGATGAGCCGTTGACAGCCCTGGACGACGTGCTTGACGACAGCCTTCCTGTAGTGGGAGCCCTTTCACAACCCACGCCAGTGGTGTCCGACGCCGGCGAAACCCTGTTCTATGAGGTGGATGTGGAGAACAACTGGCGCGCTGTCCAGGGTGAGTGGCTGACAATGGCTGGCGCCGATCAGTTGAATCTGCTGCGCCGCGCCGGGGTGCAAATTCTGGAAACCCGCGACTACCCCGGGCTCGGCATGACCCTGGTGAGATTCCGGGTGGCGGAACATCTGGATTCCCAACGGGCCCTGGAGCAATTGCTGCCCGACGCCCAGTCCCTGGAGCGCAACCACATCTACAGTTACCGGCCCCAGGCGGGGGTTGGCGAGCACGGCGCTGCGAGCCCGAGAAAATCCCCGGTCTGCGAGGATGCCACTGCCATTGGCCTGGTGGACACCGCCGTCGCCTCGGACCACCCATTTTTGCGCCATGCCGCCATCCGCCAGCGGGATTTTCTGCCGGGTGCCATGCGTCCCCCCAGGGATCACGGCTCGGCGGTGGCCGGGATCCTGGTGGCAAAGGGAGATGGCATTAAAGGAGCAATTCCCAACGGGAGGCTTGCGGTGGCGTCGGTGATGTACCAGCGCCGGGATGGCTCCCAGGGCGCCACGGCTATGAGTCTCCTGGAAGCCTTGGAGTGGTTGGTGCAACAGGAGGTGTCGGTAATCAATCTCAGCCTTGCCGGTCCGCCCAACCGGCTGGTGGAAGCCGCGGTCGGCGCCCTGGTGAAGCAAGGGGTCAGGCTGGTGGCGGCGGTGGGCAACGACGGCCCGGCGGCGCCGCCGCTGTACCCGGCGGCCTATGAAGGTGTAATAGGTGTTACGGCGGTGGACGCCAGTGGCCAAGTCTACCGCTGGGCCAATCGGGGTCCCCAGGTGGATTTTTCCGCTCTCGGGGTGGGGGTGACCACCCTCGGGGAGGGAGGCGCCGTGACGTCGGCATCCGGCACTTCCATGGCGGCCCCCGTGGTGTCGGCCCATGTGGCCTGTTCAAAAGCCGGAGATCTCACAGCTGTAGCCAAGGCGCTGACGGCGAAGAGTGCCGACCTGGGGGCGCCGGGCAGGGACGACACCTATGGCTTTGGACTATTGGAATAATGCGGCCACCCGTTACAGTTTTAGACGCAGGGCAATCGATGCCAGGGATTCCGAGTAGTTGACGCTGTCCAGGTTGGAGTCATAGTGGCCGTATTCCACGGCGCTGACAATATCCAGGTGGGGCATCATCGCCACCTCCCATTCCAGGCGGGTGGTATGTCGCCGATCGTCGCGGAGGGCGCCGATTTCCGGCGTTACATGGTCGTAATCCCGGTCGACATAGCGATGGGAAAGGGCGACCTTGCTGTCCTTGCCGAGGATGGTAAAGGTGTTCTGCGCCTTGGCTTTAAGACCCATGCCGTCGTAGTCGAACTGAGGATCCTTGGCATCCTCGCCGTCGGCGCTCAGGCCCAGGGAAACAAAGGATTTTGCCCCGTTGAAGAACAGGTAGACATCCCCCTCGACGCCGACGTTATCCGCGTCTCTTTGCGGGCGGCCCTCGAACGCCTTGTCCCTGACATTGGCGGCGACCCGGACAAAGAGCCGTTGGTCAAACAGCCTTGAAGCGTAGACGCTGGTCTGGTTGAGGGTAAGGAAGTCCCGGTCATCCAGCTCCGCGTGGGCGAGGTAGTGGCTGGCACCCAGGGTGGCAAGGTCGAAATCGTAGCTGAGATCGCCAAACCCCTGGTGGATGGCGAGATCAAACTCGCTGTTGTCCCGATAATTCCTGCCCAGGTCGGAATAGCCACCCTTCAGGGTGAGATTTTCCGTGGCTTCCCACTGTGCATTGAGCTTGCCCCGCAGCAGGCGGGCGGTGTCACTCTGGTCGACGGTGCGATCCAGCTCCTCCACGCTGAGGGTGCTGTCGTACTCCAGGCCCGCCTCGGCCTCGGCTTCGAACGAGGTTTTCCCGTTCACCCCTTGAGCCCCCAGGGCCAGGAGTATGGCGGCTGACAGGGGTAGCAATACTGGTTTTTTCATCTGTTCAGTCTCCGTGCATGGCAACTGGCCGGCACCAGGGCCGGCCAGAACCACAGCCATTATAAACCGAGCCCGGAGCTCTCCAGCACCGAGTCGGTGACGCTCTCCGCCGCTGCCGCCTGCACCGCCGAGGACACCTCCTGGGCGATAGACGCGTTCACCTGGGAGTTCACAGCCTCCTCCGTCGCTGCGGTGAGCTCCTGGTGTACCTGGCTGGCGACTTCCGATGCCACTTCAGTGGTGACGTTTTCCGCCACCTGGGCCTTGACCTCGTCAGCGACGGTGTCGGCAACGCTGGTGGCGATGTCTGCCGCCACCGCGGATGACACCCCATTGGCAACCTCCGTCGCCACTTGCTGCGCTGCATGGGAGCCTGTCTGCCCGGAAATGTCCGCGGCGACCTCCTTGGCGACCTCCGCGGCGACACTGCTACCAATAGCTGAGGTCAAGCCATCCCCGGCTTGCGACGAGATATCGGCCGCCACGGCGTTGCGCACCTCGGATTGAACCCCGGCGGCAAGGTCCGCCGCGGCACCGACAGCGGCGGCGGCCCCCAGTGCGGTTTCGAGGGTGGCCTCGGCCGCGGCATCTCCCGTGGTGGCCGCACCATTGCTGATTGCCACGGCGTTGTCCACTGCGGTCGATGTTGCGACCTTCGCCCTGCCCAGGCTGGACGCTACACGGGCTTCAGTCCTTTCTCCGGTCTGCCTGACGGCAGTTTCAGCGGTCTGTGCCCGGCCATTGATAGCCAGGCCGGTGGAGCCCTTGATGCGGGCATTGCCATTGGCGCTGCCCTGTTGCTTGGCGGATGACGAAGCCCCGGCGGATCCTTGGTCAGCGGAATCGCCATGGGTACCAATCGCGACTACATTCCGGGTGTTGAAGGTGGCGGTCGAATCGCTATGGACAGAGCCGGAAACGGCACCCTGAGAGGCGGAAATCCCGACAGAAGACTGTGCATCGGCGGATGCCGCCGTTTCCTGGCTGGCTGACGGATCCGCCCCCAGAGCCAGGGTTGATGCGAGGGCAATGGCTGTAAACACTGTGGTTCTCTTGAGCATGGTCTCTCCTCCTGTGTTGTGTGAAAGACACCCCATTGACGGGCGAGGGAGAGAGATATTCCACAAAAGGAGCGGTATTGACTCGGCAGGCTGTTGACAGGCGTTGGTTTGACGAGGGGGAGGGATCAGCCGGCAGGAAAGGCTGAATGCCACCCCGTTGCCGCGTACAGCGCGGGCAACGGGGCGGGTGCTCAGGTGGTGAAAGGCCTGGGTGTGGCCCCCATCAGAACCTGTAGGTCGCCTCCAGCCCGTAGCTTCTGGGCATTTCCATGGCCGCGTTGGCGAGGGCCAGGCTGGGTGGGAAGAACAGGTTGAGAGGGGTGTTGGTGTATTCCTCGTCGGTGAGATTGCGGCCCCAGAGGGCGACATTCAGGCCCATGGACTCGATGTCGACGGACACCCGGGCTCCCCACAGGGACAGGGAGTCTATGGTGGCTGCCGGGAAGGCCCGCAAGCCGGGACGACCGGAGGACAGGTTGGCCTCCAGCTCGCTGCGGTAGGAGTAGTTGAGGTCGAGAATCCACTGACCATAGTCCGCCGGGATCATGTAATTGACCCTGGCGGTGAACTCCTCCGACGGGGTGGCGGGCAGGAAGGAATTGCTGTCGTCGAAATCCCAGTCGATTTTGCCGGCGGTTGCCGACAGCATCAGCTGCTCGGTGATGATCCACTTCAACTCCACTTCGACGCCGTCGATGTCCGCCTCGGCGGTGTTGACCACCGCGGTCACCAGCCCCAGGGGTACGCCGTTCTGGTCGAAGGCCTGCTGCAGTTGGGACTGCTGGATGTCCTCGTAAAAGGTGTGGTAGTAGGCGGCGTTGACCTGCAGGGTGTTGTCAAAGAACTGGCCCTTGACACCGAGCTCCACGTCGGTGGCGGTCTCCTCGGCAAAGGGTTGGGTGGTCAGGGCGTTGAGGCCGCGCAGGTTCTGGCCGCCGGAGCGGCTACTGCTGGCCGCCTTGAGATAGGCCATGACATCGTCGTTCACTGCGTAGTCGAAGCCGGCGTTCCAGGAAATGAATTCGTACTTGGATCCGTTGCTCCAGGTGCAGTTGTTGAGGTCGATATTGGGGGCGTCGAGGGCAAACTGACAGGCCCCGGGGATGTCGCCCGGAAAGGCGATGATCTGGGCCTGGACGGTGATGGGCTTGTCGTCCTTGGTGTAGCGCAGGCCGCCGGTGAAGTTCAGGCGCTCGGTGAGGTGCAGGGTGCCGCTGAAGAACACCGACTTGCTGGCGTTCTCCGCCTCGCCCCGGCTGATGCGCCAGAAGGCGTTGGCGGCAATGGGGGAGTTGCCGAAGGAGCTGGAGAAATCCTCGCCGTCCTCCTCGAACCAGTAGACGCCGGTCATCCAGTCGAGAGCGCCGTCCATGGCGGTGCCGTTGATCTGCCATTCCACCGACACCTGCTCGCCGGTCTGGGTGAAGGGAAAGCGGAATTGACTGGTAATGGGTGAGGAGAGGCCGTCGATGTCGGTGTTGTACCAGCTGTCCACGTCCCGCCAGCCCAGCACCAGTTTGGACGACAGGTCGTCGCTGATGGCGTAGTCGGCGGACAGGCTGAAGGTCCGGGTTTCGGCGTAGGCCTCCGGCAGCAGGTTGAGGGCGCTGGTGAAGAAATCGCTGCTGGAGCGCACAAAACCGCCGGGCCCGGGGGTGTCGCCGAGGAAGGGTGGCGTGGTCGACACATTGCGGGTCACCCGCGACATCCAGAGTTCGCTGTGTTCGTAGAATGACTGAATGGTGAGGTCGTCGGTGGCCAGCCAGGTGACGCCGATGCGGTACATGTCCGCGTCCTTCTCGCCGGCGTCCTTGGTGGCGACAACCGGGAAGCCCGGAGTGTAGGGGTCGTGAATGCGCACCTTGCCGTAGCCGTCAGTCATGTCGTCGGTGAGGGCGGTCAGGCGCACCGCCAGCACATCCGGAACCAGGGGGATATTGACCGCGGCCCCCAGTTTTTCATGACCGAAATTGCCCAGCCCGCCGGTGACGTAACCGGCCAGGTCATCGCTGGGGTCGGCCTTGGTGGTAACCACCTTGATGGTGCCGCCGGTGGTGTTGCGGCCGTAGAGGGTGCCCTGGGGGCCCTTGAGGATCTCCACCCGCTCGGCATCGAACAGGCTGTTGACCGTGCCCATGGGGCGGGCGAGGTAGACATCGTCGATATACCAGCCCACGGAGGGGTCCAGGGTGATGAGAATGTCGCTCTGGTGCTGGCCGCGGATGGTGGTTTTGGCCACGGTGCCGTTGCCGCCACCACCGGAGTTGGCCTCGATGAACACCCCGGGGGTGAACTTGGCGAGGTCGCTGGTATCGGTGAGGTTGAGGGCCTGCAGCTCCTCGGCGTTGAAGTTGGTGACCGCCACCGGCACATCCTGCAGCGTTTCCTGCCGCTTGCGGGCGGTGACCACCACCTCCTCGAGGGTGAAGCCCTGGCCGAAGCTGGGGCTGGCAAGGCCAAAGCCGCTGGTGAGAATGGCCACGGACAAGGCGGCCCTGGTATGGGGTAGGTATGGTTTCATGCGCTTGCTCTCCGGATTTATTGTTGGTTTGCCATCATACGATACACCACAATCCCCGGGCGGGCCAAGGTGAGCCTTTTCCAATATGAAGTGAGTCTGAAGGGGCGGCTTGATTCCAACATGAAA
>CAZWUP010000130.1:0-7748 GCA_964637045.1 uncultured Porticoccaceae bacterium
CGCAGCCCGGGCTGCGTCGGGTGGGGGTTGTCCGCCAGCTCCTCCAGCAGCTTTTTCACCGGGGCTGGGGTGCCGTAGCCGGCCAGGTTGTGGGGGCGGAGCCAGGTGAGGCCGCCATCCTCGCGGATGCTGCCCGCGGTTTGCGGGATCCTGGCCAATACCGGGGTGTAATCCAGATGAAAATGGCTGAAGGTGTGCCGTTTGCGGGGCAGGTAGACGAGGCTGTCGGCAGTCAGCCCCAGGGCAGCCCACTGGTGGCGCAGATGCTCTTCCGTCTCCCCCTCGGGGAAGGTCCACAGCCCACCCCAAAGCCCTGTGGGGGGGCGATTTTCCAGCAGGACTTCACCCTTGTCATTGACGGCCACCAGCCACAGGCGCTCACGCACCGGCAATTGCTGGCGGGGCTTTTTGCCCGGGTATTGGGCCTGGGTGTCGCTGGCATAGGCCAGGCAGTCCTGGCGCACCGGGCAGGCCGGGCAATCCGGTCTGCTGCGGGTACACAGGGTGGCGCCCAGGTCCATGATGGCCTGGGTGTAGGCGGCGAAGCGGGTGTGGGGGGTAAACTCCTCCGCCAGCTGCCACAGTTGGCTGTGGACGGCAGCGGTGCCGGGCCAGCCGGCGACGGCGCGGTGGCGGGCCAGCACCCGCTTGACGTTGCCGTCGAGAATCGGCGCCCGCAAGCCAAAGGCGATGCTGACGATGGCCCCGGCTGTGGAGCGGCCAATTCCCGGGAGTTGGCAGAGCTCGTCAACGGTGGCTGGAAAGCGGCCAGCGAAGTCGGTTACCACCTGGCGGGCGGCCCGGTGCAGGTTGCGGGCCCGGGCGTAGTAGCCGAGGCCGGTCCACAGGTGGAGCACGTCATCCAGCGGCGCCGCCGCCAGGGCCTGGACATCCGGATAGCAGTGGGTGAAGCGCTGAAAGTAGGGAATAACCGTGCTGACCTGAGTTTGCTGCAGCATGATCTCCGACAGCCACACCCGGTAGGGGGTGATGTCCCGCTGCCAGGGCAGGTCGCTGCGGCCGTGGTGGGCAAACCAGTCCAGGAGGCGGCTGGCGAAGGGGGTGCTGGCCCGGGGGGCAGGGGCCGGGCTCATGGGCTGCCCCCGGGGCTGGGGCGAAGACAGCCGTCCCGGGTTGACCCCCGCGGCGCAGCCATTGTTGCGGCTGGGGCAACCGGCGCCAGGGGCGACGGCGGTCGGCAAAGCGTGCCATGAATCCCAGGTTGCGCGCCCATCAGCGGTTGAAGATCCCCCGCAGCAGGCCTTCCACTTCCTGCACCTTGTCGTCGCCAATCCGGTCCTTGATCTTGTCCAGCACCTCGTCCTTGAGCAGGTCCTCGACGAAATCCGGGTCCGGCTTGCAGCTTCGGGCACCGGCATCGGCAAAAGTGTCCTTGCACAACAGGGGGATGTCCTTGTCCCGCACCCGCTTGCTCTTCACCGCGCAGCCGGTGGCGCTGGTGCGGTCCCCCTCCAGGCGGGTGATCACCCGGATGGCGAAGCTCTGGTCCGCCAGCAGAATGGTGCCGTCGCCCCGCACCTTCAGGTTGCCCACACCGGTGTTGTAGTCCGTCAGTTCCAGGGTCTGGCCCTGAATGCGGAACACGCTGGTGAATCTGTTGAGGTCGGTGCCCACCGCCCAGGGTTGCTCCCGGGCGGGGGGCTTTTCCACCAGGGCTGCGAGTTCGCAGTAGCTCTGCTCCACATTGACGGAGGCCAGGTGCAGATTGTCGATATCCAGGTTGCCGGTGGCCGCCAGGTTGGCCAGCAGGGCATCCTTGGTGGCCCCTCTGGTGCTGCCCTCCACCACCATGGCCAGGGTGCCGGTGAGGTTTACATCGTCCACCCAGGCCCGCTGGGCGGTTTCCAGGTCGAGCTTTGTCCCGCGCTGGTTGAAGCTGAGCCTGGGCTCCGGCGCGCCCAGGTCGAGGGCCACGGCGGCCTCGATGTCGCCGCCGTAAATGCCCAGCTGCAGGGGGGAGATGCTGAGTTTGCTACCGCTGATGGCCGCTGTCAGGCGCAGGGGGCTGATGGTGGTGTCCGCCAGGATCAGGGAGTCCAGAGTCAGGTTGACCGTGCCCCTGCCGCCGTCGAGCAGGGCGAGCAGCCCGGCCAGGGGGGCGAACAGGGCTTCCTCCCCGGCGGTGGCGGCGGATTCCTTGCCTTCGGGTGTTTGCGCGTTGCTTTTCGGAGCCAGATAGTCATCCAGGTTGATGTGGTCCCCCTCCAGGGCCAGGGTGAGGGTGCGGGGGTCCGCCAGGCGCAGGCGCACATTCCCCTTCAGGGTGGTGTCATCCAGTGCGATGGCGAGCCCGTCCAGGCTGAGAAGGTCACCGGTGGCGGCAAACTGGGTGGCGAGGTTGAGGGTTTTCAGTGCCTCGGGGCTGGCGGTGACCACCTCGTCGCCGGTGAGGGCCTGGAGGTCGGCCCTCAGGGTGGTGGAGGACAGCTGCAGATTTCCGCTGGCCTGGGGGGCGTCGGCGAAGTGTGCCACGGTCAGCGCACCCTCCAGCCGCAGTCCCGCCAGGGTGGCCCGGACGCTGGGCAGGCTGATGCTGGAGGCCCCCAGGTCGAGGGTGCCTGCCCCATGCAGGTGCAGGGGCTGGGGCAGCAGGTTGTTCACCTCGACGTCCACCGCCTCCAGGGCGAGGGTCTGGGTTTCGCTGGCAAAGCCCAGCTGCAGGCTGGCGGCGATATCCAGGGCGGTTTCGCCATCCGCCGGCAGATAGCTGAACGCCAATTCCACCGGAAAGCGTTCGCCGTCCGCCGTCAGGTCGCGGGCATCCAGATTGATGTTGCTGAACACCTGGTTGCCCTCGGCTCCCTGCAGGGTAAAGGTGCTGTTGCTGATTGCCACCCGGGCGATGGCCAGGGCAAGGCTCTCCCCGCCGGGGCCAGTTGCCGTTGCTTTCCCCTCCGCCACGGGCGCGGCCATGGCGGCCGCTGCCTGGCCAGCACTGCTGAAATGGAGGTCGGCGTCCTTCAGTACCAGGGCGTTGACCGCAACCCGCCGGCTGAGCAGGGCCCAGAAATCCAGCACCAGTTCCGCGGACCCCAGGGACGAAGGGGGGATGTTGTGTTGCGCGCTGACAAAGTGGGTCTCGCCGAGGCGCAGCGCCAGCTTGGGAAAGAGGCTCCAGCCCAGTTCGCCGCGAATCTCCAGCTCCACCCCCTGGTCACTGGCGGCCTGTTCCAGCTGGGGCTTGAAGCTGTTGGGGTCCATGCCAAACAGGATGTAGCTGGTGAGGCCGGCCAGGGTCAGCACCAGCAGGGCGGCGATGGCGATGATGTACTTGAGGGCTTTGGGCATAGTGGAGTCCTTGGCGGGGGAAGGTTTCCGAAGGTATAGAGCCTAGCGGCCGCGGGCGGGAAATGCCACAGGTCTATGGCCGCAGGTTGGGAAATATGGATATGGGAGGAGCTGCGCTGACTTTAGAGTTTTTTAGTGCTTGGCAGTCGCACCACAGTCCGGAGTGGGGCTCACAGGGTCAGCGACTGTGGGGAAATCCGGGCGCCGCGTCAGCACGGCGCCCGGACGGGCAGGGCATAAGGGTCAAAAGTTGAAGCGGGCCCCCACCACCAGTGAGCGACCCGGCTCGGGAGCCAAATCGCGCAGGAAGCTGGTGGCGTTGCGAATCTCCTTGTCCGCCAGATTGGTGCCCTTCAGAAACAGCGTCCACTGTTCGTTGCCAAGGCTGAGGTGGGCGTCGATGCGGCTGTAGCTGTCGGTGGCGGCCTCGTTGATCCCCGGATCGTTCTGGGCAAAGCCGTGGCTGAAGCTGACGCCGGCGGTCCACATGTCCCGGGTGTAGTCCAGGTCCAGCCCCAGCCGGGCCGGGGGGATGCGGGGCACATCGCCGGACTTGTCGAGGCGGGCACGCACCGCGTCACCCCACAGGCGGGCAGTCAGATCCGTGCCCAGGGGCGCCCTCAGTTCGGCCTCGACACCACTGAAGCGGGCGTCCTCCTGGCGGTAGAAAAAGCAGGGCAGTGCGCCGTCGAACTCCGCTTGTTCGCTGTCGAAGTCCGCCAGGTCGGCGGAGCAGGCGGCCCCACCCGCCAGGCCGTCGCCCTCCAGGTCGTGGCTGAAGCGGCTGCCATCGCGGGCTTCAAAGATGAAATTGGCAAACTCCCGGTGGTAGACGCTGGCGCTGACAGCCACCGGACCGGTGTAGCTCCAGGTGATCTCCAGGCTGTGGGCGGACTCCTGGTCCAGGTCCCGGTCCCCCACCTGATAGCTGTTGGTGGCCACGTGCTCGCCCTCGGCGAACAGTTCTTCCGCCGTGGGTGCCCGCTGGGAATGGCTGAGGATGGCGCTCACCTGCTGGTTGTCGGCCAGGGGATAGAGATAGCTGGCGCTGGCGTTGATCAGGTTGTGGCTCTGTTCCCCGCCCCGGTCGGCTTCTGCCGTCTGGCGGTCGAGGCGCAGCCCCAGGGCCAGGGTGCCGCCGCCAAACCCGGTTTCCTCGGTAATAAACAGGCCGCCGCTGCGCACCTGGTTGGGGGGTACAAAGGCTTCCTCCCCCAGGGCGACAAAATCAACGTCGTTGAACTGCAACCCCAGGGCGCCCAGCCAGCCGTCGTCGCTGCCGCGGCTGAGTTCCGCCCGCAGGTTGTTGGTCCTGGCGGCATAGCGGGTGCCCACCTCGCTGAGGCCGCCCTCGATTTCCAGCTCCCGGTGGCGGCAGTCGCTGTGGCTGAGGTCGATATCCAGCCGCGTGAAGGGACCGTTGAGGTCGGGAAACAGCAGCTTTCCGCTGTACTCCGTCTGCCGCATGACGATCCGGGTGAACAGGTCGTCCCCGTGATCGGCCTCTTCCGCGTCGTGTTCCCCTTCGTCGTGGTCTTCCTCCTCGTGGCCACCGTGGCCGTGACCGCCGGGGGGAATGCCGTAGTCGTTGTTGACCCGGGAGATACCCAGGCCAACCACCAGCTTGTCGCTAACCCGAGAGATACCAAGGGTCCAGGAATCGGCATCGGCGTCGGTGTTGGCGACAAAGCCGCGGGTGGTGTCGTCGGGGTCGTCCGCCGCGGCGGCGGCGTAGCCGGGAATCTCCATGTCGTCGTTGGCGCGGATCACCCCGCTGGCGTGGAAATTGAAGTCGCCGCTGCCCGCATCCAGGCGCCCGACACTGGCCTTGCCGTTGCCATTGTTGTCGAAGCGGGTTTCCAGGGCGCCCTCCAGGCCGGCAAAGGGGGCGGTGTGGATGCGGTTGTCGATGATATTGACCACTCCGCCGATGGCGCCGGGCCCATAGCGCAGGGTGGCGGGGCCGCGGAGGATTTCGATGCGGTCCGCCAGCATGGGTTCCAGGGCGATGGCGTGGTCCGGGCTGGTGGCGGAGGCGTCGTCCACCGGCATGCTATTTTGCAGAATCTCCACCCGCTTGCCGCTGAGGCCGCGGATCACCGGCAGGCCCACCGCCGGGCCAAAGGAGCTGGAGTTGATCCCCAACTGGCTTTTCAGGGTTTCCCCCAGGGTGCCCGCCACCTGGCGCTGGAGCTGGTCGCCGCCGAGGATATTCAGGGAGCCGGCCACCTCCTCGGCGGTTTTGCCGTGGGGAGAGGCGGTAATGACCATTTCTTCAATGGCCGGATTTGACGCCGCGGCAACCCCTTGGGCAATGGGCGCGAGCAGGGCGATGGGCAGGGCAAAGCCCCAATAGGTTGGGTATTTCATGGTGTCTTCCTGAAAAAATTGTAACCATTCAGCACGAGTACGTGAAATGTGAAACGTGCAACTCAGTGATCCCCATGAGGTACTGAATGGTTACAATAAATTAACAAAGCTGCTGACTGGGCACGCACAGGCACGGCCTGTCGGCCTTGATGTCAGCGCAACTAAAGTGTTGTTGGTGGCAGGAAGATCAGCGCGGTGGGGCGCGGCTTTGGTAGGCGGCAAAAGGTGCCGTCGGCCGCGCAGGCGCAGAGGATGTTTCGGTCTGGCAGGCGGGGCCGGGGTGGAGAGGCTGGAGGGTGGCCGGAGCAACGGCGGCGGTGTGGGGCAGCAGGCAAATCTCACACAGATCCTGATGGATCTCGAGATGCTGGTGCGCGGCCACGGCGGTGCCCCACAACACTGTGGTGAGGATCAGGGCGCCGATCAGGCCAAATTTGCCGCGTGTAATCATGGGGGCGATTGTGGTGCAGAAGGCGGCCAGTCTACGCCAAGGCGGGGCCACAGGGAAGCCTCGCTGGCGCCCGTCACCGGCGATGGCTGCCGAGCTGGTGGAACCCCGGCCGAGCTGTCCGTATAATGTCGCCTTCCTTCTGCAGGGGTGTACCACAGCCATGACCGAACGCCAGGCAACCGTCAAGCGCGATACGCTGGAAACCAAGATCACCGTAACGGTCAATCTCGATGGCACCGGTGCGGCCGCATTCCGCACCGGGGTTCCCTTCCTCGAGCACATGCTCGACCAGATCGCCAGGCACGGCCTGTTCGACCTGGATATCGCCGCCGACGGCGACACCCATATCGACGACCATCACACTGTGGAGGATATCGGCATCACCCTGGGCCAGGCCTTTGCCAAGGCCCTGGGAGACAAGCGCGGCATCCGCCGTTACGGCCACGCCTATGTGCCCCTGGACGAGGCCCTGTCCCGGGTGGTGGTGGACTTCTCCGGCCGCCCGGGGCTGGAAATGCACGTGGATTTCAGCCGCCATAATGTGGGCGCCTTCGATCTTCAACTGACCTACGAGTTCTTCCAGGGCTTCGTCAATCACGCCGGTGTCACATTGCACATCGATAATCTGCGCGGCGCCAATGCGCACCACCAGATCGAAACCATCTTCAAGGCATTCGGTCGTGCACTGAGAATGGCCGCGGAGCCTGATCCGCGCATGGCCGGCGTGATGCCGTCTACCAAGGGAACTCTCTAGTCAATGACTGATTTCAAAATCCGCATCGCCGTGATCGACTACGGCATGGGCAACCTGCACTCCGTCCACAAGGCCCTGGAATCCGTTGCCCCCAGGGCCGAGGTGGTGGTCACTTCCGACAAGGCCGAGATCGCCGAGGCCGATCGGGTGGTGTTCCCCGGGGTTGGCGCCATCCGCGACTGCATGGCCGGCATCGTCGCCGGCGGCTTCGACAAGGCGGTGACAAAGGCCATCGCCGAAAAGCCGGTGCTGGGCATTTGCGTGGGTCTGCAGGCACTGATGAGTCACAGTGAGGAAAACGGCGGCGTCGACTGCCTGAACATCTTCCCCGGCCAGGTGCGCCACTTCGAGAAAAACCGCATCGACAGCGATGGCAGCCGTATCAAGGTGCCCCATATGGGCTGGAACCAGGTCCACCAGACCATTGACCACCCCATGTGGCGGGGTATCGATCAGGATGAGCGCTTCTACTTTGTGCACAGCTATTTTGTCGATGCCGCCGCCGAGGTTACCGCCGCCACCTGTCATTACGGGGCGGACTTTTGTGCCGCCCTGGCCAGTGGCAACCTGTTTGCCGTGCAGTTCCACCCGGAAAAAAGCCATACCGCGGGCCTGCAGTTGCTGAAGAACTTTGTCAATTGGCGCGGAGAATGAGGTAACACCATGTTGATAATCCCCGCAATCGATCTCAAGGACGGCGCCTGCGTGCGCCTCCGCCAGGGCCGCATGGAAGACTCCACGGTGTTTTCCGACAACCCGGTGGATATGGCCCGCCAGTGGGTGGAGCAGGGCGCCCGCCGCCTGCACCTGGTGGACCTCAACGGCGCCTTCGCCGGCGAGCCGGTGAACGGCCATGTGGTGCGG
>CAZWUP010000131.1:0-7680 GCA_964637045.1 uncultured Porticoccaceae bacterium
CCTTTGACGTCCGCTACTATTGCCATTCCCGCTCCTGTTGATTGTTCTGGCCGGCGCGACAACCATCACCGCCTCTGCTCCAGCATCATGTTGAACCTTGACCACAGTTCCCTGTGCACAACTGATTAGATCAAGAAACCCCGGCTCGACGCCCCAGGACCCTTGATTCCACCTATTGTCATGTTTCGCATAATAGCATGAACACGCGATTGGACCAACGATCAGGAACACACAAATGCAAGGGAATCCCGAATGGCACCCTGGGCAGCAGCAACGCAGCGACCGAGAAAATCGCGAGGGGAGTAGCGACGGCCCCGGCCCTACTCTAGCTGTGTGTAAGGCGCTTCGAGCAGGGCTGTGGTGGTCAGGGCAAGGTGCTCGATGGTCTGCGGCGAAGACCAGGTTTTGTGGGGCTTCTCCACATCCGCCATCGCCCGCTCCCGCATCGCCAGCACACTGCCCAGATAGCTGAGCATAAACACGAAGCGCTGGTTCTTGGCGGCGGCAGGGATATCGGGCATCAACAAGCGCAAATGGGCCAGGCAGCGCTGGTAACCGGAGTTCCACTTGCTGCCCAGGGTCTCCATAAAGAATTCGTTGTGGGTGCCCACCAGCATATTGAGAAAGCTGATGTAGCAATCTTCGTGGCTGTCATTGTCCGCCAGGTTGAGGGACGACTGGATCAGGATATCCACCACCTCCCGCACCGACTTCGGCCCCCCCGCGGCCTCCAGCTCATCCAGCATCTGGTGGCGGCGGGAATCGATAAGGATGGCGCCGTCGAGGATGATCTCCCGCACCAGAGCTTCCTTTGAACCAAAATGGTAGCCAACGGCACTGTGGTTCTTCTGCCCCGCGGCAGTGGCGATCTCGCGCACGGTAACCCCGTCGATGCCGCGCATGGCGAACAGCCGCCGGGCTGTGAGCTTGATATGGGCGGCACCGCCACCGGTTTGTTTTTTGGTCAATCTTGGCATAAAAGCCATTCCCTTTTGAAAGCCAGAGATACCCCGCCCGGGGCGACAACGCCATCCCCACCGGACCGACAGCGCACCACTGCACGGCTGCCAAGTTGGGAAAATTCACGTCTTCAAGTGGCAAATATTAGCAGTTCGGCGTTGCACTCGGAAGAATTCGTATGTATTATCCATTTGAATTAACAAAATGCAACCACCTTAGAAGCCACAACCAAACCATTGGGCTACCAATTACACCCGGGAGGTCACCTGTGGAACCCCTAGTCGATAGCGAGCTGCTGTGCACCTGGATGGACAGCCAGGGCCTGGGCTCTGGCCCCATTGAGGATATCCACAATATTGTGGGGGGCACCCAGAATATCCTGCTCCGCTTTACCCGCGGCGGCAAGGTCTATGTGCTCCGCCGCCCGCCCCGCTTCCCCAGGGAAAATTCCAACCAGACCATGGCCAGGGAATCGGTGATTCTCCGCGCCCTGGCCGATACCTCGGTGCCACATCCCAAGCTGATTGCCGCCTGCACCGATACGGCGCCAATGGGCTACGCCTTTTACCTGATGGAAGAGGTTCGGGGTTTCAACGCCACCACCGGGCTGCCCCCTTACCACGCCGCGTCCCCCGAGGTGCGCCACCGCATGGGCCTGGCCCTGGTGGAGGGCATCGCCCGCCTCGGCGAGGTGGATTATCTGCGGCTGTCCCTGGAAAACTTTGGCAAGCCGGACAACTATCTGGCCCGCCAGGTGTCCAGGTGGACCGCCCAACTGGAGAGTTACACCAGCTACCCCAACTGGGATGGCCGCAAGGACCTCCCCGGCGTGGAAGATGTCGCCAAGTGGCTGGAAGCCAACCTCCCCGCCAGCTTTACCCCCGGCATTATTCACGGCGACTATCACCTGGCCAAGGTGATGTACCGCAACGACAGTCCCGAATTGGCAGCCATCGTCGACTGGGAGCTGGCCACCATCGGGGACCCCCTGATCGACCTGGGCTGGGTGCTGGCCACCTGGCCGGACGCCGCGGACGCTGCCGCCTGGGCGCCCCCCGTCACCCCCTGGGAGGGCTTCCCATCGGCGGACGAGCTGGTCGCCCACTACGGCGAGCACTCGTCCCGGGACCTGTCCCAAATGAATTGGTACCGGGTAATGGCCTGCTTCAAGCTCGGCATCCTCCTCGAAGGCACCTATGCCCGCGCCACCAGCGCCGAGGCGTCCCGGGAGACCGGGGATGACCTCCATCAACGGGCGATACGCCTGTTTCAGCGGGCATCCAATTGGATCAATGAAGGATCAGCAAATGAATGAAGTCGATTTCAGCGGCAGGCGGGTTCTGGTGGTGGGGGGCTCCAGCGGCATTGGCAATGGCATTGCCCAGGCTTTCCGCAGCCACGGCGCCAGTGTGCATGTGTGGGGCACCCGCGCCCGGGCCGAAGATTACAGCGACGAACAGGGCTCGGACCTCGGCGGCCTGGGCTACACTCAGGTGGATGTCGGCAATCCAGAGGCCATATTCGCCGCGCCCCCCCCCTTCCCGGAAGACCTGGATGTGCTGGTCCAGTGCCAGGGCATCGTGGCCTACAAGCGCCAGGAGTTCCGCCGTGAGGGCTGGGACAAGGTGATGGCCGTCAACCTGGACAGCCTGATTCACTGCTGTGAAAAATTCCGCAGCCAGCTGGCGGCACGGCGGGGCTCCATTACCATTGTGAGTTCCGTGTCCGGTTATCGCGGCAATATCGGCAACCCCGCCTACGCGGCGTCCAAGGCCGGGGCCATCAACCTCACCCAGTCCCTGGGCCAGGCCTACGCTGGCGAGGGCATCAGGGTGAACGGCCTGGCCCCCGGCCTGGTGGCCACCAAGCTCACCAGGGTCACCACGGAAAACCCCAAGAGGCTGCAGGAGGCCAGCAGTCGTATCCCCCTGGGCAGGTTCGGCACCCCCCAGGAAATGGCCGGCGTGGCCCTGTTCCTCGCTTCGCCCCTCGCCAACTATGTCTGTGGACAGACCATCCTGGTGGATGGCGGCCTGTCCCTCTAACCTCACCGAGGCAAAACCATGAATTTTGACTACAGCGACAAGGTAAAGGATCTTATCTCCCGTCTCGAAGCCTTTATGGACGAGCATGTCTACCCGGCGGAAGGCCACTACTACGAGTGGATCGAGAAGGAAGCCAACCGCTGGCAGCCCTGGCCGCAGATGGATGCCCTCAAGGCCAAGGCCAGGGAAGCCGGGCTGTGGAACCTGTTCCTGCCCCACGAATACGGTGTGTTCAGCCCAGGCCTGAGCAACCTGGAATACGCCCCCCTGGCGGAGATCATGGGCCGGGTGCTGTTCAGCTCGGAAATTTTCAACTGCTCGGCGCCGGACACCGGCAATATGGAGGTGCTGGCCAAGTTCGGCACCGAGGCCCAGCAGGAGGCCTGGCTGAAGCCGCTGCTGGCGGGCAGTATCCGCTCCGCCTATGTGATGACCGAGCCCCAGGTGGCCTCCTCCGACGCCACCAATATCCAGACCACTATCCTCCCCGATGGCGACGACTATGTGATCAATGGCCGCAAATGGTGGATCTCGGGCATTCTCCACCCCAATTGCGACATCCTCCTGGTGATGGGCAAGACCCTGCTCGACAACCCCAGGCACCAGCAGCACTCCACCATTCTGGTGCCCAGGGATACCCCGGGGGTCGAGATTGTCCGCCCGCTGACGGTGTTTGGCTCGGTGCACTCCCCGGGCGGCCACGCGGAGGTCACCTTTACCGATGTCCGGGTGCCCCGGGGCAACATGATTCTCGGCGAGGGCCGCGGCTTTGAAATCGCCCAGGGCCGCCTCGGACCCGGCCGCATCCACCACTGCATGCGCTCCATCGGCCAGGCCCAGCGGGCCCTGGAGCTGATGGCCGCCCGGGTCGAGGAGCGGGTCGCCTTCGGCCGCAAGCTCTCCGAACAGAGCAGCATTCGTCAGGATGTGGCCAGGTCCTACTGTGATATCGAGCAGGCCAGGCTGCTGACCCTGAAGGCTGCCGACGCCATGGACCGCCACGGCAACAAGGTCGCCAAGGACCTGATCGCGGCGATCAAGATCGTCGCCCCGCAAATGGCCCAGACCGTGTGCGACCGCGCCATCCAGACCTTTGGCGGCATGGGGGTGAGCGGTGACACGCCGATTGCCGAGTTCTTTACCACCAACAGGTTTCTCCGCCTCGCCGACGGCCCGGACGAAGTTCACCTGGCGCAACTGGGCAAACTGAAAATCAGGGAATTGGCCACTAAATAGGCGCGTAAACCCATATAGCGACGAGGAAACCATAATGAACCCAAACTATCCGGCAGTCGGCGAACTCTACGCCCAGGCACTCAATCTCTACACCGGGGAAACCGCAGTAATTGATGGCGACACCCGCCTCAGCTACAGTCAATTGGCCGCCCGGGTCAGTCAGCTCATGGCGGCCTTCACTGCCGTCGGCCTCAAACCCGGCGACCGGGTGGGCCTGGGTCTGCATATGTGCTCGGACTTTGTCGAGTTGGTTGTGGCCGCTCATATCGCCAACCTGACGGTGATCGAGCTCAATCCCGAATTGCCCTGGGACATGGTGGAGCACCGGGTCAATCTCGCCAAAATCAACGCCGTCTTTATCAGGGCTGACCAATATTCAGCGGAAAAGATCAGTCGCTTCGCCACCTTGGCGAGCCAGGTTTATGGCCTGGGGAGCGCAGAAGTCGGAGACGATTTTCACACCCTGGCCGACACCTGCCCCGTGCAAAAGATTGCCTATAGTCCCAGCCCAGCTCCCGGAGCGATCTATTTCACCAGCGGCTCAACCGGACTTCCCAAGGGCTTCACCGTAAAATCTTCGGCCGCGGCCGCCCAGGCCCTGCTGATCATGGCGACGGTGAACCACCCTCCGGTACCTGTGTGTGTGATTGGCATGACTCACCCGACAGTGATGCACCTGCTGCTGACGCCGACCATTATCCGTGGCGGCACCGTGGTGACCGCGCCCTCGGCGGATCTGGATGTGCTGGTTTCCACCGCCAAGGCCCACAGGGCCAACTTCCTGTTCCTGCCCACCCGGATGCTCTACACCCTGCTGGACAAGGGTGATGCTCAGTGGATGAAAGACCAGATCGAGCTTTTCTACTACGGCGGGGAAAATATGACCGTCGACCGCCTCAAGGAGGCAATTCATGCCTGCGGACCAACCTTCGCCCAGGTCTTCGGCACCTCCGAGTCTGGCCCGGCGGCCATTTTGCGGCCCCGTGATCACGATCTCGACAATCCCCAGCAACTGGGCTCCCTGGGTCGCCCCATCGTGGGTATCGAGATGGAAGTACGGAATGAGAAGGGTATCGTGTTGCCCGCCAATGAACCTGGCTACCTGTACATTAGGTCCCCTTCAGCTTTCATCGAGTATATCGGCCAACCGGAAAAAACCCGGGAAACCCTGGTGGACGGCTGGGTAAATCCCGGAGATGTAGGTTACCGGGATGAGCGAGGTTACTTCTATTTTCTCGACCGGGACAAATTCGCCGTCCAGGTCAACGGCAGGAATATTTATCCCCGCACCGTGGAGATGTCACTGGGCCTGCACCCGGCGATCAGCGCGGTGGTTGTCATGGGAGTAGAAATCGCTGACGACAAAAAACTCTGTGTCGCCGTGCAACTCAGAAGAGGCGCCTCCCTTTCCGCCGAAGACGTCGCCGCGCTGGTTGAAAAGGAGTTTTTGGTAGCTCCTCACAAGACCCTTTTTCTCGCCGACATGCCCCTAAACCCGGTAAGCAAGAAACTCGACCGTCCGGTACTGGAAGATTTGTTCCGCACCGCGACCACCTGAAAGGTATACCCCCATGATGAGCCGGCAGATTCACCTTCGCCAGCGCCCCCGAGGCCTGCCAGAAACCACTGATTTTGCCCTGGTGGAGGTGGACCTACCCGAGCCCGGCGCTGGTGAGGTGCTGGTGCGCAACCAGTGGCTGAGCGTAGACCCGGCGATGCGGGGGCGGATGTACGATGCCCCTAGCTATGTGCCCCACTTCGCCCTAGACGCCCCCCTGGAGGGCCCCGCGGTGGGAGTGGTTGAGGCCAGCAACTCCACCGACTTCAGCCCCGGCGACCTGGTGTACTCCGACCTCGGCTGCCGGGACTTGGCTGTGGGCAATGCCAACCAGTTCGAGAAACTCCCCGCCGACGGGCTGCCTCCCCCGGCCCACCTGAGTGTGTCCGGGCTTCCCGGCCTCACCGCCTATGTCGGCCTGGTGCGCATCGCCCAACTTCGACCTGGTGACACGGTCTTCATCTCCGCAGCTTCAGGCGCAGTGGGCTCAGTGGCTTGCCAGATAGCCGGCAACCTGGGCTGCCGAGTAATCGCCTCCGCCGGAGGAGACTCTAAGGTCACCTATTTACGGGACGAACTGAAAGTGGACGCAGCCATCGACTACAAGGCGGAAACCAAACTTGCAAGGGCGCTGGCAGCAGCCGCCCCCGAGGGCATCGACGTGTATTTCGACAACGTCGGCGGTGAGCACCTGGAGGCGGCCATTGCCGTCGCCAACAAAGACGCCCGCTTCGCCATCTGCGGCATGATATCCCAGTACAACCTTACCGCCAGACCCCAGGCGCCGGCCAATCTCACCACGTTGATGACTAAGGGCTTGCGCCTGCAAGGTTTTATCGTCTATGAGCACCTGGACTTGAAGACGGCCTTTCACGCCGCCCTGGGCCGCTGGCACAAAGAGGGCCGAATCCACTGGCGGGAAACCATTCGCGACGGCCTCGAGAGCCTACCAGCGGCGCTGATCGGACTCTTTCGCGGCGAAAACCTCGGCAAAATGCTGATTCGCCTCTAGCCACCCAGGAGACATCAGATGGCCGACAATACCCGGATACCCACCCTCGAGGAAATCCCTGGTGCCATAGGCTTTCCCCACAAAGTTATGCCCAGCGGCTGGTTCCAGGTTGGCTGGAGCCACAGGCTAAAGCCCAGGGATGTCGTGCCCCTGCACTTTTTCAAACAGCATCTGGTGATGTACCGTACTGAACAGGGAGAAGCCGTGGTGATGACTGCCTTCTGCCCTCACTTCGGAGCACACCTTGGCCATGGTGGTCGGGTCGAGGGCTGCAATATTGTCTGTCCCTATCACGGCTGGGTGTGGGGCCAGAACGGCTATAACGTGCTGGTACCCGCCACCGGCAAGCCTTCCACAGCGGAACGCCGGATTCGCACATGGGCAGTGGTCGAATCCAACGGCATTATCTGGGTGTGGCACGACGCGCTGGCCCGTGACCCCCTGTGGGAGGCACCGAAGGAGCGCCGCGCTGAAGAGGACTTTCTGCCGGTCAGTGAACACACTATTTACCACCATGAGAAAGTCCATCTCCATCCGCAGTTCACCATGGAGAATATCGTCGATATCGATCACCTGATTTTCGTCCACGGCAGCACACTGCTGCCGGTGGAGCGGACTCCAGCGGAACTGCCGGAAATCATCCTCCAAGGACCCAGGATGGAAGTGAACTACCAGGCCCCCAACACCCTCAACGAGGTAATGGGCGTGGGTATTATTCGAGTCCAGTTCCAGGACGACCCGGAGCGTCCCTGGCGCACCCCCTGCTGGGTCTATGCCTGCACCACACCAATTGACGACAACTACAGCGCGATATTTGGCACCGTTCTGGTGAGCCAGGACAGGGAGGCACCCGACGCCGATAGTGAAGT
>CAZWUP010000132.1:0-7665 GCA_964637045.1 uncultured Porticoccaceae bacterium
CGCTCTGCTCCGCCTGACCGGCGGCGGCATCCTGACTGGGGCCCTTCTCCGCCTGGGCGGCAAACTTGGCAATGCCGTGGGAGATAAAATTGATGACATCGATGCGCGCAATGTTCTGCAGGCGGAGAAAGTACACCGCCTGGCTCTCCTGCTCGCTGAACATGGCCACCAGCACATTCTCACCCTGAACCTCTTTCTTGCCGGAGGACTGGACATGGAAGACCGCTCGCTGCAACACCCGATTGAAGCCCAGGGTGGGCTGGGTCTGGGTGGTGTCGTCGTCCTCTGGAATCAGCGGGGTGGTGGACTCGATAAATTCGTTGAGGTCCTTGCGCAGGGTGTCGAAGTTGACACCACAGGCCCTGAGCACGTCGCAGGCGGAGTGGTTGTCCAACAACGCCAGCAACAGGTGCTCAACAGTCATAAACTCGTGACGCCTGTCCATGGCAGCCCGAAAGGCATTGTTCAGGGTATCTTCAAGTTCTCGGCTGAGCATTAATACGACTCCTAATCAATGTCATCTGCTGGTTCAATTTCGCACATGAGCGGGTGCTCGTGTTCTCTGGAAAATCGGTTGACCTGAACCATCTTGGTCTCAGCCACATCCCGGGTAAAAATGCCACATACCGCCCTGCCTTCGGTGTGCACCTTGAGCATGACCCGCACGGCGAGCTCTCTGTCCATGTAGAAGAAAGTCTCGAGAATGCTGACCACAAACTCCATTGGAGTATAGTCGTCGTTGAGCAGAACCACCTGATACTTGGGGGGCCGCTTGAGGGCGGGCTTTTCCGCCTCCACCACCAGCTCGTGACCAGACTGCTGAGCGTTCCCGGGACCGTCCTGGTGGCCGCTCCCGGATACCATCAACACGTTACCTCGTTTCTCCTTCATTACCTATCTCTTCTCTGTTTCACGGTTGCCGTCATCGACGTCATCAGCCCCCAGAACCTCTTTCCATTCTAACCCGGGTTTGCCCCTTGAGAAGGCGCAAGCGGTGCAAAAAGAGACTTGACTTCGACCTTGATAAGGGATAATAGTTTACGCCCCTGCCCGGCGGGCTCGCCACATCCGGCGCCCCCGTCGGACAGGTTATAAAAACCTATAATATCCTTACCCAGGCTGGAGATTTATTATGCCAAAAGGAACCGTGAAGTGGTTTAACAACGCAAAGGGCTATGGATTCATTGTCCCGGAAGACGGCGACAACGATATTTTTGCTCACTTTTCGGCCATCACTATGGACGGCTACAAAACCCTGAAAGCAGGCCAGGAAGTCACCTTTGACATCATCGAGGGGGAAAAGGGGCTGCACGCCACCAATATTACGCCGTCCCTGGCGGAACCCGTACCGAGCTGACCCCTACGCGCTCCCGCAACCAAAAAACCCGGGCTCATCACCCGGGTTTTCCGCTTTGAGGCGCTGTCAGCCGATGGCGTCGAGAATGCGGTTGAGGGTTGCGCTGGGGCGCATGGCCGCGGAGGTCAGCGCCTGGTCGGGGTGGTAATAACCGCCGATGGCCACGGGCCTACCCTGTACGCCGTTGAGTTCAGCCAGAATCTGCTGCTCGTTGTCGGCAAGCTGCCTGGCAATGGGCTCGAACTGGGCTTTCAACTCGGGATCGTCGCCCTGGGCGGCCAGGGCCTGGGCCCAATACAGCCCCAGGTAGAAGTGACAGCCCCGGTTGTCCAGCTCCCCCGCCTTGCGCGATGGCGACTTGTTGCTGTCGAGAAACTGGCCGTTGGCCTGATCCAGGGTTTTGGCAAATACCCCGGCCTTGGCATTGCCGGTGACCCTGCCGTAGTGCTCCAGGGATTCGGCGAGGGCCAGGAACTCCCCCAGGGAATCCCAGCGCAGGTGGTTTTCTTCCACAAACTGCTGAACGTGCTTGGGCGCCGAGCCGCCAGCTCCGGTTTCAAACAGGCCGCCGCCGCTCATCAGGGGCACGATGGACAGCATCTTGGCGCTGGTGCCCAGCTCCAGAATGGGAAACAGGTCGGTGAGATAGTCCCGCAACACGTTGCCGGTGACGGAGATGGTGTCCTCCCCCCTGCGGATGCGCTCCAGGGAGAACAGACAGGCATCCACCGGGGCCATGATGTGGATCTCGAGACCCGAGGTGTCGTGATCCTTGAGGTAGGTGTTGACCTTGGCTATCAGCTGGGCGTCGTGTGCGCGCTGCTGATCGAGCCAGAACACGGCGGGAGTACCTGTGGCCCGCGCCCGGGTTACCGCCAGCTTTACCCAGTCCTGGATGGGGGCGTCCTTGGTCTGGCACATGCGGAAAATATCTCCGGCGCCAACCTTCTGCTCCATCAGCACCCGACCGCTGCCGTCGGTGACCCTGACGGTACCCGGGGCGGCCATTTCAAAGGTCTTGTCGTGGGAGCCGTACTCCTCGGCTTTCTGGGCCATCAACCCCACATTGGGCACGCTGCCCATGGTGGCCGGATCGAAGGCGCCGTGTTTTTTGCAATCGTCGATCACCGCCTGGTAGACACCGGCGTAGCAGCGGTCGGGAATCACCGCCTTGGTGTCCTGCAGATCACCGGCGGGATTCCACATCTTGCCGGAGTCGCGAATCATGGCGGGCATGGAGGCGTCGACAATGATATCGCTGGGCACATGGAGGTTGGTGATGCCCTTGTCGGAATTGACCATGGCCAGGGCGGGGCGGGTGCCGTAGATGGCGGCGATCTCCGCCTCGATGGCGGTGCGCTGGGCCTCCGGCAGCTTGTGCAGCTTGGCGTAGACATCCCCCAGGCCGTTGTTGACATCCACCCCGAGCTCGGCGAACAGCTCGCCGTGTTTGGCGAACAGCTCCTGATAGAAGACCTTGACGGCATGGCCAAACATGATGGGGTCGGAAACCTTCATCATGGTTGCCTTGAGGTGGAGGGAGAACAGCACACCCTGGGTTTTGGCGTCATCGATCTGCTCGCCGTAAAACCGGCGCAGGGCCTGACAGTCCATCACCGCGGAATCTATCACTTCCCCGGCCAGCAGGGGCGCGGCCTTCTTGAGCACCTTGACGGCGCCATCCTCGGCGACGAACTCGATGGCGAAAGACCCGTCGGCGGTGGCGGTGACCGAGGTCTCGCTGCCGTAGAAATCACCGCCCTGCATATGGGCCACATGGGACTTCGAGTCCTTGCTCCAGGCCCCCATGCGGTGGGGATGCTTGCGGGCGTAGGCCTTGACCGAGGCCGCGGCGCGGCGGTCTGAGTTGCCTTCCCGCAGCACCGGGTTGACGGCGCTGCCCTTGACCCTGTCATAGCGCGCCTTGATGCTCGCCTCCTCGTCGTTTTGCGGATGGTCGGGGTAGTCGGGAAGCTTGTAGCCCTGGCTCTGCAGCTCGCGAATGGCCGCCATCAACTGGGGCGCCGAGGCGCTGACGTTGGGCAACTTGACGATATTGGCCTCGGGGGTGGTGGCCAGTTCCCCCAGCTCCGCCAGGTGATCGCCGATGCGCTGCTCCTCCTTCAGGTACTCGGGAAACTGGCACAGGATGCGGGCGGCCACGGATATGTCCCGGGTCTCGATGGCGATCCCCGCCGGGCGGGTAAAGGCCTGGACGATGGGCAGCAGGGAAAAGGTCGCCAGCATGGGCGCTTCGTCGGTCAGGGTATAGATAATCTTGGCGGTCATGTTGCTTCCTGATCAATGGCTACGAAAAATGCGACGCCAGTGGCTGGCCATCGCTAAAGGAAACCCGGAGGTTGTTGTGCTCTTGCCGGTGTGCCGTTCGGCCCGCCACAGCTGGGCAACCCGGTGGCCGGTGCGCTGGGGCATGGTGAGACGCAATGTTGAAGGACCCGCCTCGGATGAAAGCGATCGGCGAAAAACGGCCCGATGCTACCACAAGTCCACCGGCCCTGTCAGGGCCAACGCCTGTCTAACAATGCTTGAAAAGGCGTAACTATTCAGCACTGGTACTACGAACCGCCGAATCAGGCACGTCCAGCCAGAACACGCCGTGAATCCATCCCTGGAGGCTCGACATCGGCATCCCTGCCGATGACGGTTCTGGCTGAACGTGCCTGATTCGGCTCACCATCGTGCGATTTAAGGAAGTGCTGAATAGTTACGAAAAGGCTACCATATGGGCCATGTCAAACATCCTCCTGTTCAACAAGCCCTACGGCGTGCTCAGCCAGTTCAGCGATGGCGACGGCCATCCCGGGTTGCGCCACTACCTCAGCCAGCCAGGATTTTACCCCGCCGGCCGCCTCGACCGGGACTCCGAGGGCCTGCTGTTGCTGACCGATGACGGCGCCCTCCAGGCGCGCATCAGCAGCCCCAAATTCAAGCTGGCCAAAACCTACTGGGTGCAGGTCGAGGGCGTGGTGGAGGAGTACCAGCTGCGCCAGCTGCAGGGGGGCGTGACCCTGAAGGACGGCCCCACCCTGCCCGCCAGCGCCCGCCAGATCCCGGAGCCAGACCTGTGGCCCAGGGACCCGCCGGTGCGCTTTCGCAAGTCCGTGCCCACCTGCTGGCTGGAGCTGGTGATCCGCGAGGGCAGAAATCGCCAGGTGCGGCGGATGACCGCCGCCGTCGGCCTGCCCACGTTGCGCCTGGTGCGCTGGGCCATTGGCGACTGGTGCCTGGCGGGTCTGCAGCCCGGCGAGTCCAGGCTTGAACAAGTCACCCATCCCCGACACAATACCCGCCCCGCGCAACCCCAGCGCCAACCAGGCCGCCCCCATGCCCGATAGCATCCACCTCACCGTTGCCACCGTCGTGCCCCGGGACGGCCGCTACCTGATGGTGCGGGAGTCCGATGGCGGCCTGGAGGTCATCAACCAGCCGGCGGGCCATGTGGAACCCGGTGAGACCCTGCAGCAGGCGGCGCTGCGGGAAACCCTGGAAGAAACCGGCTGGCAGGTGCGCCTCACCGGTCTGCTGGGCTTCAGCCACTACCGCTCCCCCCGCAATGGCAAGACCTACTACCGGGTGACCTTTGTCGCCGACCCTGTGGCGGAAGTACCTGGTGCGGTGCTGGATCCCGACATCCTCGCCGTCCACTGGCTCAGCCACGACGAGCTCCGGGGCAACGGCCAATTGCGCAGCCCTCTGGTGCTTTCTGATATAGAAAAGCACATTGGAAACATCTTTTATCCACTTGATTTTATTTGCAATATATCAGGCGACTACTAGGCGATGAGCAAACCCTTCGCGATGGTTGGCATGTCCGGCGGCGTCGACTCCTCGGTGGCGGCCCTGCGCCTGCGGGAACAGGGCTATCATGTGGAAGGCCTGTTCATGAAGAACTGGGACGAGGACGACGGCACCGAGTACTGCACCGCCCGCCGGGACCTGGCGGACGCCCAGCAGGTGTGCCAACGCCTCGGCATTGAGCTGCACACCGCCAATTTTGCCGCCGAGTACTGGGACAATGTGTTCGAGCACTTCCTCGCCGAGTACCGCGCCGGCCGCACCCCCAATCCGGACATCCTGTGCAACCGGGAGATCAAGTTCAAGGTGTTTCTCGAGTACGCCGAAGTGCTCGGCGCCGACCTGATCGCCACCGGCCACTACGCCCGCCGCGCCGACCGGGACGGCCGCGCCCTGTTGCTCAAGGGCCTGGACGGCAACAAGGACCAGAGCTATTTCCTCCACGCGGTGGACGAGGCTGCGCTGGCAAAATCCCTGTTTCCGGTGGGCGACATGGCAAAGCCCGAGGTCAGGAAAATTGCCGCTGCCCACCAGCTGGTTACCCACAACAAAAAGGACAGCACTGGCATCTGCTTTATCGGTGAACGCCGCTTCAAGGACTTTTTGCAGCAGTATCTACCCGCTCAGCCGGGCGCCATGGAAACCGAGGACGGAACCGTGATCGGCACCCACAGCGGCCTGATGTACCACACCATCGGCCAGCGCCAGGGCCTGGGAATCGGCGGCGTCAGGGGCGGCAGCGAGGAGCCCTGGTACGTGGCCGCCAAGGATCTGGCGAGGAATGTCCTGGTGGTGGTCCAGGGCACCAATCACCCGCTACTGTTCAGCAGTGCCCTGCGGACGTCGTCCATCCACTGGATCAACGGCGCGCCACCGCTGCCCCTCAACTGCCGCGCCAAAACCCGCTACCGGCAACCGGACCAGGACTGCGTGGTGAGCGCCACCGACGGCGGCTATCTGGTGACCTTCCACCAGCCCCAGCGGGCAGTGACCCCCGGTCAGTCGGTGGTGTTCTACCGCAGCGATGTGTGCCTCGGGGGCGGTATTATCGAGCAGGCCCTCAACCATGCTTGAGCGGCTATTCTCCACCCCCACCCCGGACCAGGTAATGGCCCTAGCGGGTATCTTTCAGGCCTGCCAGCTGGTGGACAGTCACGCCCGCCTGGGCTCCGGCAACCCCAGGGAGCTGGAGACCGCCATCCACAGCCTGCTGCAGCAAAACCCCGCATCCACCGAGGCGGTCTACGGTGGCCTGGCGAACCTGGAAACCGGCCTCGACACCCTCGCCAAGGTGCTCGCCAAGCCCAGGGATCCCGCCACCGCGCAACTGCTGAGGTATGTCCTGGGAGTGCTCCATATCGCCCGCAAAATCCACCGCAACGGGGCCATGCTCAACGCCATCGGCGAGGGCATCGCCAGGGCGGGCAAACAGGCGGAGACCTTTGGCGCCAGCCACGCCAACGTCATCGCCAATATCGCCGATCTCTACCAGAACACCATCAGCACCCTCAGCTTTCGCATCCAGGTCAGCGGCGTCGCCAGCAATCTCCAGCAACCGAGTATCGCCGCCCGCATCCGCTGCCTGCTGTTTGCCGCGGTGCGCTCGGCGATTCTCTGGCAACAGTTACATGGCAGCCGCCTGCAGCTGATGATCCGCCGCGAGGCGATCCTCGCCCTCACTCGGGACCTGCACCGCGAGGCCCGCCGCCTGGGCACCTGAAATCACCGCCTACTTGGGGTAAAATCCCGCTCCTTTGCGCGCCGCCGCGCATCCTCTCACCGCACCTTCGGAACCGACCATGAAACTGACCACGCTCTCCGCAATTTCTCCCATCGACGGCCGCTATGGCAGCAAAACCATCCCCCTGCGGGAGATTTTCAGTGAATACGGGCTGATCCGGGCGCGGGTACTGGTGGAGATCCGCTGGCTGCAGCAACTCGCCGCCCACCCCGGCATCGCCGAGGTTCCCGCCCTCAGCGCCGGCGCCAGCGCCCTGCTGGACGCCATAGTGGATGACTTCAGCGAGGCGGATGCGGAACTGGTGAAGGATATCGAGCGCACCACCAACCACGACGTCAAGGCGGTGGAGTATTTCATCAAGGACAAATTTGCCGGCAACGCCGAGCTCGAGGCCATCAGTGAGTTTGTCCACTTCGCCTGCACCTCCGAGGACATCAATAACCTGGCCCACGGCCTGATGCTCAGCCAGGGCCGGGAAATCGCTCTCCTGCCCCTGGCCAATATCATTTGCGACGGTATCGCCACCCTGGCGGTGGAATTTGCCGATGTGCCCATGCTGTCCCGCACCCACGGCCAGACCGCCTCCCCCACCACGGTCGGCAAGGAGCTGGCCAATGTCGCCTACCGCCTGGGCCGCCAGCTCAAGCAAATAGAGGGGGTGGCGCTGCTGGGCAAGATCAACGGCGCCGTGGGCAACTACAATGCCCACCTCTGCGCCTATCCGGACCTGGACTGGGAAGCCCTCGCCCGG
>CAZWUP010000133.1:0-7665 GCA_964637045.1 uncultured Porticoccaceae bacterium
TCACCGCGCCGGTGCCGTAGTCCATCAGCACATAGTTGCCCACCCACACCGGCACCTTGTCACCGCTAAGGGGGTGGATGGCGTCGATGCCGAGGCTCATGCCCTTCTTGGCCATGGTGGCCATAGTGGCCTCGTTGACCGCCTGGAGCTTGCACTGGGCGACAAAGTCCGCAAGGGCGGGGTTGGTCTCCGCCAGGGCCAGGGTTATGGGGTGCTCCGCAGCCAGGGTGACATAGGTGACCCCCAGCAGGGTGTCGGGGCGGGTGGTGTAGACATCGAAGCTGAGGGTGTCGCCCACCGGAGCGGCCAGGTCGAAGGTCAGCTCCACGCCGCGGCTCTTGCCGATCCAGTTGCGCTGCATGGTGCGCACCTGCTCCGGCCAGCCCGGCAGCTGATCCAGGCCGGCCAGCAGTTCCTCGGCATAGGACGTGATTTTGATAAACCACTGGGGGATCTCCTTTCTCTCCACCACAGTGTCACAGCGCCAGCAACAGCCGTCGATCACCTGCTCGTTGGCCAGCACCGTCTGGTCGTTGGGGCACCAGTTCACGGCGCTGGTCTTTTTGTACACCAGGCCCTTGTCGTAGAGGCGGGTGAAGAACCACTGCTCCCAGCGGTAGTAGTCGGGCTGGCAGGTGGCCAGTTCCCGGGACCAGTCGTAGGCGAAGCCGAGGGTCTTCAGCTGGGTCTTCATGTAGTCGATGTTGGCGTAGGTCCAGGGCGCCGGCGCGGTGTTGTTGTTGATGGCGGCGTTTTCCGCCGGTAGGCCAAAGGCGTCCCAGCCCATGGGCTGCAGCACGTTCTTGCCCTGCATGCGCTGAAAGCGACTGATCACGTCGGCAATGCTGTAGTTGCGCACATGGCCCATGTGCAATTTGCCGCTGGGGTAGGGGAACATGGCCAGACAGTAGTATTTCTCCCGGGACGGGTCTGTGCTCACCTTGAAGCTCTGGTTGCGCTCCCAGAACTGCTGGACGTCGTTTTCTATGGCCTGGGGGTGGTAGTGTTCTTCCATCGGATTGGGTCGCAAAGGCTGAATGAAAGCGGGGGATTATAGGGGATTGGGTTACACGTTACACGTTGCACGTTGCACGCGGGAGTGGCGCGGATGTGAGGAGTTCGCGCCGGCGACTCTCAAGGAGCGCTGCGTGAAACCTGCAACCTGAGACGTGAAACTCCAATAGCTGTGGCAACCAAGCCGCCACAAAGAAGCACCACCGGCCAGGATCCCCACCGGTTGAACGGGGTGCTGCCGCTGTGGGGGGTGACCTCTGCGGTCAGGGTGGCGGGCACAAATTGGGGCAGGCGGGCGGTGACCTGGCCGCGGGCATCGATCACCGCGGTGATGCCGTCGTTGGTGCCGCGCACCACCGGCTTGGCGTTCTCGATGGCCCGCAGGCGGGCCATCTGCAGGTGCTGGTGGGGGGCGATGGAGTCACCGAACCAGACGTCGTTGCTGATGGTGAGGATCAGGTCGGCATCCCTGGCGGTGGCGGACACCAGATCCTGGAACACGATTTCGTAGCAGATGGCGGTGGCGATGGCGATGCCCTTGGCCTGCAGCAGGGGCTGGTGATCGCCGCCGGCGCTGAAGGAGGACATGGGGCGGTCGAAAAAGCCGATGATGCCCCGCAGCAGGCTGTCCAGGGGCAGGTACTCGCCAAAGGGCACCAGGTGGCGCTTGCGGTAGCTGCCCTCGCCGGCGCCGAGGAGGATCACCCCGTTGTAGTAGCGGCCGTTCTCCTTGATGGGGATCCCGGTGATCAAGGTGGTGCCGGACTCCCGGGCCCGGGAGTCGGCGTAGTCCACAAAAGGAGCCACCCGCTCCCTGGTATTGGGGATCGCGGATTCCGGCCAGATCAACAGATCCCGGCCCCAGTGGGCCTCGCTCTGGTCACTCAGCTGCACCAGGATGTCGGTGAGGATCTGGTCGTTCCACTTCTGGCTGGGGGTGAGGGCCGGTTGCACCATGGCCAGGGTGAGGGGCTGCCCGGCGGCGGTGGTCCAGGACACCTGGGCCAGGGCCGCGCCCCCCAGCCACAGGAGTGCCGTCGCCGCCGCGGCCGCCAGCCACGGGCGGGTCTCGCGGCGACGCCGGCCCAGCTCCGCCAGCACGGCGCCGGAGAGTGCCCCCACCAGGCTCAGCAGCAGCACGCCGCCGATGGGCGCCCAGCCCGCCAGCCAGGTGTCGGTGAAGCTGTTGCCCAGGTACAGCCAGGGAAAGCCGGTGAACAGCCAGCCCCGCAGCCATTCCACCAGCACCCAGAGGGCGGGAAAGGCCAGCAGGCGCACGCCGCTGTGGCCGCTGGGGAGGCGGCCGTAGAGGCTGAAGGGCAGGGCAAACGCCAGGGGCAACACAAGCTCGAAGAGGCCGGTCAGCAGCAGGGAGATGGCCACCGACTCGCCGCCATGGGTGTGGATGCTGATGTACACCCAGGACACCCCGGCGCCAAACAGGCCGAGGCCGTAGTAAAAACTCCGCCACCAGGCCTGCCGCGGTCCCAGCTCGGCCAGCAGCGAGCTGAACAGGGCGCAGGACAGGATCGCCAGGGGCCACAGGCCGAAGGGGGCCAGCCCCAGGGGCAGCAGGGCGCCGCTGACCAGGGCGGCGAGGTTCAATAACAGCTGGGATTTGGGCATGGGGTCTCTGGCTTGCGGGGGCCGCCGTAAGGAGCTTGCGGGGCAGGGGTCGCCTCCCTGCCGGTCGGGAGCCAAGGGTACAGGATTGTCAGCTGATAAGGGTGACTTCCAGTTGGCGGATCTGCCGGTTGTCGCCGTCGATCACGGTAAACGAGAAGCTGTCCAGGGCGATGGCCTCACCGATCTTGGGAAAGTGGCCAAAACGCTGGAGGAGAATGCCGCCGATGGTGTCGAATTCCTCTTCGCTGAAGCCGGTGCCAAAGGTCTCGTTGAACAGCTCGATGGGGGTGAGGGCCGCCACCTGAAAGCTGCCGTCGTCCTGTTTGACGATAAAGCCGTGCTCGGACTCGTCGGTTTCGTCCTCGATATCGCCGACGATCTCCTCCAGCACGTCCTCGATGGTTACCAGGCCGGAAACCCCGCCGTACTCGTCCACCACCACCGCCATGTGGTAGCGCTGTTCGCGGAATTCCCGCAACAGCACGTTGAGGCGCTTGCTCTCGGGAATGATGGTGGCCGCCCGCAGGATATGGTGAATGGCGAAGCTGTCCTTGCCGTCGAGGGCAATCTGGAGCAGGTCCTTGGCCAGCAGAATGCCCCGCACATCGTCCATGGAGTCGCCGATCACCGGAAACCGGGAGTGGTTGGACTCGATGGCGATCTTGAGGATGTCCTCCACCGGGGCGGCCATGGAAATCACCACCATCTGGGAGCGCGGCACCATGATCTCCCGCACCTGTTGATCGGAAACGTGGAGCGCGCCTTCCATGATACCCAGGGCTTCACTGTCGATGATCTGGTTGGCGTGGGCCGCACGCAGCATCTCGGCGACGTCGTCCTGGGTTTTGGGTTCGAAGGAAAATGCCTGGGCGAGGCGTTCGAGCCAGGATTTTTCCTGGCCCTGTTGGTCATCGTCCGTCATTGTCTGGTGTCTCTGATGGTGTCCGGGTCGTCCCCCGCGTAGGGCGGAGGAAACCCGAGGGTGGTGATAATGGCGGTTTCAAGGGCTTCCATGGTCTCGGCTTCGGCGTCTTCCAGGTGATCGTGGCCCAACAGGTGCAGGGTGCCGTGAACCAGCATATGGGCCCAGTGGGCGGTGGGCGAAAGGCCCTGGTCGCGGGCTTCGCTGGCCACTACCGGGGCGCAGATGACGATATCCCCCAGCAGGGGGATAGGGACAAAATCCGGGATCTCGGCGGGAAAGGACAGCACATTGGTGGCGTAGGCCTTGCCGCGATACTGGTCGTTGAGGGCGGTGATTTCCTCTTCATCGACGATGCGCACCCCCAGTTCGGCGGTATCCCTGGCTTGGCTGGCGAGGGCTGCGGCAATCCAGCGGCGCATGGCCGACGGGTCGGGGACCTCGTCGCTGCCCGAGGCATTCTCGATGTCGATGACAATGGTCATGGTCGGTTATTGTTGGGGGCTATCATTTTCAAAGCGCTCATAGGCGTCAACAATTTGCTGTACCAGGGGGTGGCGCACCACATCCCGGGAGTCGAAGAACACAAAGCTGATGTCCGCCACCTCCTTGAGCACCTCGGTGGCGTGGCGGAGGCCGGATTGGGTGCCCCTGGGCAGGTCGATCTGGGACATGTCGCCGGTGATCACCGCGGTGGAGCCAAAGCCGATGCGGGTGAGGAACATTTTCATCTGTTCCCGGGTGGTGTTCTGGCTTTCATCGAGAATGATGTAGGAATTGTTGAGGGTGCGGCCGCGCATATAGGCCAGGGGAGCGATTTCGATCACCCCCCGCTCGATCAGCTTGCCCACGGTTTCCACCCCGAGCATTTCGTAGAGGGCGTCGTAGAGGGGGCGCAAATAGGGGTCCACCTTCTGGGACAGATCGCCGGGGAGGAAGCCCAGTTTCTCGCCCGCCTCCACCGCCGGGCGCACCAGCAGGATGCGCTCCACCTCGTCCCGGAGCAGGGATTCCACCGCACAGGCCACCGCCAGATAGGTCTTGCCGGTGCCCGCCGGGCCGACGCCAAAATTGATGTCGTGGGTCTGAATGGCGCGCACATAGCGCTGCTGGTTCAGGCCCCGGGGGCGGATGTTGCCCTTCTTGGTGCGGACAACGGTGAAGCTCTCCACGGTGCCCTTGCCATTGCCGCCGGTCTCGGGCGCGGGTTGTTGCATGCGTAGCTCCAGGTCGGATTGTTGCAGAAAGAGATGAACGGTGTCCGGGGTGAGATCGTCCCCCCGGGTGGCTTCTTCGTAGAGGTTGACCAACAGGTTGCCCGCGGTCTGGGCGTCGGACTTGCCGCCGGAGATGGCGAACACATTGCCCCGGTTGTGGATCTGGATATGCAGCCGCTGCTCGATCTGGCGCAGGTGTTCGTCGAATTGGCCGCACAGGGAAGCCAGGCGGCGGGCGTCGTTGGGTTCGAGCGTGATGGTCAGGGTGCTGGAGCTAGTGTTCAAATTGGGCGTTGGCCGCTCCTCGCGGCGATGGACTTTGGCCAAGCATAGCCATTTTGGCTGGTGCTGGAAATAGCCCAATGGGGGTTTTGTGGCCAAAAGCCACCGTTGGTCGCCCGGCTGTGGGGCGCCCACTCCCGCTAGATGGCGGCAACAAGACTGCCCCGCAGGGAGTGGGGCAGGGCCTCGGTGATCTCCACATCCGCGAAGCGGCCAATCAGATCCTGGTCGCCACAGGAGAAATTCACCACCCGGTTGTTTTCGGTGCGGCCCTGGAGCTGGCCCGGGTCCTTCTTCGAGATGCCGCTCACCAGCAGCCGCTCGACCCTGCCCACCATGGTTCTGCTGATGTGCAGGGCATGTTGCTCGATGCGCTGCTGGAGGATGTGCAGGCGCTGCTTCTTGACCTCTTCCGGGGTCTCGTCCGGCAGCTCGGCGGCGGGGGTGCCGGGGCGCGGGCTGTAGATAAAGCTGAAGGAGGTGTCGAAGCCGATGTCCTCGATTAGTTTCATGGTGGCGGCAAAATCCTGCTCGCTTTCCCCCGGAAAGCCAATGATGAAGTCGGAGGAAATGCTGATATCGGGTCGAATCTTGCGCAAACGGCGGATCTTGGATTTGTACTCAAGTGCGGTGTGGCCGCGCTTCATGGCGGCGAGAATCCGGTCGGAGCCACTCTGCACCGGCAGGTGGAGGTGGCTGACCAGCTCAGGTACCCGGCCGTAGACCTCGATCAGGGCGTCGCTGAATTCCACCGGGTGGGAGGTGGTGTAGCGGATGCGGTCGATGCCCTCGATGGCGGCCACATAGGGGATCAGCTCGGCAAAGTCGCAGATCCGCCCGTCCGGCATGGCGCCGCGATAGGCGTTGACGTTCTGCCCCAGCAGATTGACCTCCCGCACGCCCTGATCCGCGAGGTGGGCAATTTCCCCCAGCACGTCGGTCACCGGGCGGCTGACTTCCTCCCCCCTGGTGTAGGGCACCACGCAGAAAGTGCAGTACTTGGAGCAGCCCTCCATGATGGAGATAAAGGCGGACACCCCGTCCGCCTCCGGTTGCGGCAGGTGGTCAAACTTTTCGATCTCGGGGAAACTGATGTCCACCACCGTGGTGCCGTCCCCCTGGCGGCGCTCCCGCAGCATCTCCGGCAGTCGGTGCAGGGTCTGGGGGCCGAACACCAGGTCCACATGGGGCGCCCGCCGGGCGATGGCGTCCCCCTCCTGGCTGGCGACACAGCCGCCGACGCCGATGATCAGCCCGGGGTTTTTCGCTTTCAGGGGCTTCCACCGACCCAGTTGGTGAAACACCTTTTCCTGGGCCTTCTCCCGGATGGAGCAGGTGTTGAGCAGGATGACGTCGGCCTCGGCGGGGTCGTCGGTGGGGATCATCTGGTGGCTCTCCCCCAGCAGGTCCCGCATCCGCGCCGAATCGTACTCGTTCATCTGGCAGCCATGGGTGACGATATGGAGTTTCTTCACCGGTTTGTCGGACATGAAGTGCTCATAATTTGTGCAAAAACAGGGATGGGCATTATAGCGGCGGTGGCGGACAATACCAGTATTGAAAATTGGTGTCCCCGATCGCATATAGGGCGGCGTAGCCAACTGTGTTATGCTTCCGGCCCTTTTTTCCAGCGACCACCCAACCACAGGTAGACATGGCAAAACAACCCGTTTACAAGGTCATCTTCTTCAACCAGGGACAGGTCTACGAACTCTACGCCCGCCAGGTCTACCAGAGCGACCTGTGGGGCTTTCTGGAGATCGAAGAGTTCGTGTTCGGCGAGCGCACCCAAATGATCGTCGACCCCGCCGAAGAAAAGCTGAAAAATGAGTTTGCCACCATCAAGCGCAGTTTTATCCCCATGCACTCGGTGATTCGCATCGACGAGGTGGACAAGGAGGGCACCTGCAAGATCACCGACGCCAAGGGCGGCAATGTCGCCCAGTTTCCCTTTCCCCCGGTAGCCCCCAGGCCCAGGGGGGACTGACGGGGCTCAACGCCACCCCGCCAGCCCCTTTTATCCGCCAGTATTTCGGAGACGCGCAAGCCAGAAGAGGGCAAGGGCATCCGCCGGATTGCCGAGTTACAAATAAGTCAGATTCAAAGGCTACAGGGCGGCGGTGGCCGAGGGCAGAGGTTTCCAGCACCGGCACCATACATCCCTGTCGCCGACGCCGCTGGAAACCTCTGCTCTCGACCCCAAAGCGTCGCCCTAGTTTCCCACTTGTGAATAATTGCGTCGGTCCCCCGGGGCAGTGGTTTGTCCCGGTGTTGTGACAGGGTTCCCGGTTCTGGGGGTCGGGTGTTTGCCCCTGGGTGCCTGGTGACCTAGGCTTGCAATTCGGGGATGGTTCTGCCTCCTTTGGCAGACGGCCGATGCCGCGCTGCCGGTTGCCAGGCCCACCACCCCCGATCACCCACAGCTAACAGAGGATTCAAACCATGAAAAAGCTTCTCCTGGCGTCATCCCTCCTGCTCTGCGCCAACGGTGCCTGGGCCTGGAGTGCAATGCATCTGGGCGGCCAGAACTGGGCGATCATCTGTGCCAACGGCACGTCCCACAGTTATTCCGGCAGCTCCGCGGGCTTGGATATTGTCGGCCCG
>CAZWUP010000134.1:0-7648 GCA_964637045.1 uncultured Porticoccaceae bacterium
ATCTTCTGCAAAATCATCGCGGGACCCTCCGGGTGATTGGCTCAACTGACCATGTATTTCAGGGCCCGCAACCCGGGCATGAAAAAGTAGCCGCCCCCCTCCACCGTCACAAACCTGGGCAGGTCGTCCACCCGGGTGGCGGGCGCCCCGGCCCTGGGCAGGGAAAAGCCGCCGGTGGCGTCGCCGTTGACCAGGGGCTCGCGGCTGCCCAGCAGGGGGTCGCTCTCCGCCGTCAGTCCGGCGAACTTGGGGCTGGCGATCCAAGCGTTCTGGACGAATTCGAACTGGCGGGAAATATTCGCCCCCAGGCAGATAAAGTGCAGGCCCCGCTCGACGGTATCCGCCGACGCCTCCACCAGCGCCTCATCCAGCGGCAACTCCGGGCCATAAATGCGCCCCCGGCGCAGCAGGCGGTGGAAGCGGGTGGCGGCCACCAGATCGTCGCCGTGGTGGCGGCGACAGAATCCCAGGGTGCGCAGCAGACGGGTGACGGCACCGGTAACCCCCGCCGGGTAGTCGCCGGTGCGGGGGTTGGCGCGGCGCACATGGGCGCCCAGGGGGCAGCTCAGGCCGCCGGGGTCGCCGTCGAAGGTAAACTGGTTATTGCCGGCCCCGGGGTCGATGCCGGGGATGGCGGCGGCACTGGGGGTCGCCAGGGGGGTGCCGTCCCGGCGCCGGCCCACCATGGCCGCCGCCAGCTGCTCCCGCCGCTGCGGGTCGCCCCCGGCGCCGCGGTCGAGGAATCGCCAGAAGCCGCCCACATTCTGGCCCAGCTGGCGGAACACCAGGTAGCTGCCGTTGCGCCCCAGGTCCATGTACCCGGGCTGGTCCTCGGCCCCGGGGAGCCAGCCGTCGTTGCCCGCCACCAGGGGCCTGGCGGTGTAGAGACCGTACTCGTTGGGGTAGCCGAGGAGAACCTCCCCCAGGGCGATGCGGTTGTCGAAGGCGTCCCGACCCCGCCCATCCACCGCCAGGGCCCGCTGCCAGTCCACCTGTGGCTGACTGATGCCGTCCTCGAAGCCAAAGGGCTCCCGGGTTCTGTTGTGGCGGGACAGCAATTGCCGCTCCACGGCAAAGGCGGCGAGGAACTGCTCATCGAGGGTGGCGGCCAGCAGCGGGTCCAGGTGTTGCGGGCTGGTGTACAGCATCAGCAGCAGATGGGGGGGCTGGCGCCCCCAGCGCCAGTTGGCGGGGTCGTTGGCGCCGGTGTCCCCCAGGCGGCGGGAGCGGTTGCTGTCGCTGGCCATGCCGGCAAGAAACTCCGGGGAGAACTGGGCGATCACGTCCTCCGCCAGCCCCAGGGCGGCGAGGCCGGGGGCGCTGAAGGCCACCTGCAGGGCGCTCTCCGGCTTGGGCGCAACGGCCACCGCCGGGGTCACGGGCGCCGCCGCCAGCCAGGCCCGCGCCGCGGCCTGGTCGCGGATAGTCAGCAGCAGAAAGGCACTGGCCGCCAGCTGGCCGTGGCCAAAACGGGCCAGGCCCTGGATATCGGCGAATTCCGCCTCGCCGGGGGTCGTTGCATGGGGCGCTGTGGTCATGATTCCTCGCCTTATTTTGTTGCCAATCTGTCGTTGCTACCTAGCTGAGGCAGCCCCACCCGGAGCCCACAAAAAACGGGTAGCGTTGTAGGATGGGTGCTGCGAGCTCTTTCCCCGCTACAGCAAGCTCAGCCAGGCGCGGATTTCCCGGTCGCTGGGGCGTTCCGCCTCCAGCCCGCGGCGGATCCTGCTGTTGCGCGCCAGGTCGTGGGCGGTGAGCCCCGGGTAGGCCTTGTACCAGGATTCCGACAGCAGCTGGTTGCGGCGCAGGGTGCGCTTGTACTGCTCCTCCCGCCGGGCGCCCCCCAGGATCAGCCAGCGGGTTTTGGGATAGCCCACCCCGTTGCTGAACACCAGGTTCAGCCCCCAGGCCACCTTGTTGATAAAGTCGTCCATGTAGCTGTCGGCACTGCCGTCGTAATTGCTGGCGAAAAATACCCGCCGGTTGCCGTCCAGCAACACCCAGCGGGCAAAGTGAATGGTCTGCACCCGGGTCAGGTAGCCCCGGTTGTAGATATGCCGGGAGCTGTAGTCCAGCAACAGCAGGCCCGCCCTGATGGTCACCAGCCGCAGCCAGCCGGGTTTGACCTGGCCGAAGACATTGAAGTGGTTGGTGACATCGATGTCCTCCTGGGCCGCCAGCGCTGACACATGGGCTGCCTCCGGGGGCCGGGTATTTTCCACGTCGCTGTCTTCGCGGCGCCGCAGGCAAAGAAAATACAGGGGCGCCGCCGCCAGCAGCAGGGGCGCCACCAGCACCAGGGCCAGGGGAATGGCCACCAGGTGGCTGCCGTTGGCCAGGTACCAACCCGCCGGGGCGCGCTCCGGCGGCGTCAGCCGCAGTCTCCCGGCGGCTATTTCTTCCGCGGCGAAGGCCCGCAGCTGGCGGTGAATGTCCCGCGGCTGGCCGCCGTCGCCGAGCTCCCGCACCCGCTGCCCGAGGGCCCGGGCCAGGGCGTCCTCCTCCCGCACCTGGGTCACCGTGCGCCCCCGCCAGTTGACGTAGCTGGCGGCGGGCCGGTGGTTGTGGCGGCGCAGCCACTGCAACAGGTCCCCCTCGGGGTCGAAGCCCAGGCAGCAGGAGAAGATCCGCCGCAGGCCGGGGGCGGCGCGAATCACCAGTTCCGCCAGGAACAGCTCGGGGTCGCCGTCCACATCGCCGATAAAACACAGCATGGGCCGCCACGGCGTGGGGGTCACCCCGTGGCTGCGGATATCGTCGTTGGTGTTGGCGTCGAGGATGGTGAAGCGGGCGACATGGAGCTGGCGGAACTGCCAGTAGGGAATCAGGGTGTTGCGGGGGTCGGCAAACCCCGGCGCGCTGTTGATCCCGGCCAGCAGGGTCCGCAGCTCCGCCCTGCGTTCCGGGTCGATCACCGCGGCGATCATAAAGGTGGCCTGGGGAGTCATGGGCCAGGGTTCCGGCCGCCCTTGGCCCGGGGAGCACAGCTCATCACTCGACCCTGCGCAGGGCGAAGTCGAGAATGCGGGTTCTGCCCCACCACACCTTGCCCAGATAGATGCCCGGCTCCACCTCGCGAATCTCGTCGCGGATTTTACGGGCGAAAAAGGAGGTTTTGGAATAGTCGATCACTATGGTCTCGCGCCCGTCCATCCAGCTCGCGTCCCGGTACACCTTGGCGACGATAAAGGTCAGGCTGAGGGGGGATATCTTGTTGATCAGGATGCCGTTCTCCCGGTTCGGCGGAAACAGGTCGAAGACCTTCCCCTGCCAGGCGAACAGGCGGGCGAACCTGGCGTAGCAGCGGGCAAAAAAGCTTCCCGCGACGATGGCGGTGCCCCGGGTGTCGCCGGAGGGGATGGCGCCAGCGGAGGCGTTTTGGTAGATCTCATCCAGCTGTTCCCGGCTCATGGCAAGCCAGGATTGAATGGTGGGGTGTGGTTTCATTGGCTATCCCCGGGCAAGGCGTTTGCCGTCGACTGGTTGTTGATACCCCGGGAGCCTGTCGGACTCCCGGCGCTGAGCTGCAGATTCACGTATCCCATCTCCCATCCCTCAGCCATCGTCTGCCGCCCCTCGGCGCGCGTTTTCCTCACTGCGAAAGCGTCCGATTTCGGCGTAGATGGGCAGCCGCACCCTGTTGATGCCGCCCAGGGGCCGGTGGGCGTCAAGGCTCTGCCAGGGGTTGAAGGTCATGGCCTCGCAATCCTCGGCCGCCAGGCGGCTGGCATCGCCCTGGGGAATATGCACGGACGCCACCTTGACAAAGGGGGATGCCGATTCGTCCCAGGGTATTGCGGCATTCTCGATGGGCATGGTGTCGGGATCGATTTGAAACTGCACCATAAAGTCGAAGCAGGCCGGGGCCGCCGCCAGGTGCTGGGCCATGGCGGCGGCAAGCATGTCCGGGGCCGGTTTGACGGATACCTGGGGCACCGAGTCGGCACAGGGGCGCAGGGAATATTTCACCGCCCGGCTGGAGCTGTCGCCGAAGCGGTAGGGGGTGGTGCTCCAGTAGGGGATGGCAAAGGGGTTGGTGATTTTCTCCCGCCCCCGCACCACCACCCCCAGGGAATACCAGTGACCGGGGTGGAGGAAGTAGCGCCACAGCGCGTCCCCTTCCGCTGCCTGGACGAAATCCCGGAAGTCGCCGGGGGTGGCGGCAAACAGCGCCGGGTGGCTGTTGAAGAGAAAGTCCTGGACGCCGGGCTGGCCCCACAGGGGCTCCCCCGCCACCTCCCGGAGCTTGATGGACAGGCCGCGAAAATCCCGGGCGCGGTCGTCGTCCACGCTGGCATTGGCAAAGCGCAGCTGCGCCGGATACCCCTTCGCCTCGGCAAAAATTCCCTGCCGCAGCTCTTCCGGCAGGCCGCCGGCAATGTCAAAGCTGGCGGCGAAGCAGCCCAGGGTCTTGCCCTGGTTGAAGCGCCGCAGGGGGCCGTCGCCGGCCTCCCTCAGGCTGACCGCCCGGATGGCCGCGATCATGGCCGCGGCGTCCCCCGCCTCGGTGGCGGCGATGCGCTCCTCGCCAAGCTGCAGTTTGCTGTCGGGGCTGCAGGCGGCGAGCGCCAGAGTCACCGCGACCAGCGCGGCCCGCGGGAGATCACTGGGCAAAAGCGGGGTCATCGCGGGCATCCTTTCTCGGCTTCCAGGCCAGTGAATAATAGTCCCCCCGGTCCCTGGCCCAGGGGTCGAAGACATTGACCACCGGCAGCAGCTCGTCGTGCAGCTCGGGAATATTGCGCATCAGCAGCCGCTTCAGGGGCGACACCATGACGGTGTGGCCGTTGTCCGGCTCGGGTTCGTGGCACCTCTGGCTGCCGTCCTTCATGGCCGTCAACGGGTAGGGGCAGCCGGACAGGGGGCCATTATTGATCACCCAGTCGTAGCCCAGGTGGGAATAGAACTCGGGGCGAAAACTGGAGGTAAAAAAGCGGTCGCTGAACAGCCTGCGGGAGGCGTTGAGGATAAATACGTGGAACTGGGTTTCCGAGATGGCAAAGCCGTGGGGGCGGGTGTACTCCGCCAGCCAGCCCACCACGGTGTCCACATCTTCGATATTGTCCACCACGGTACCGTCGGGATGGCCCAGGCAGTCGTTGATAAACTGGCCGTTGGCATCTTTCTGGGCGGTGGAAATGATCTTGCTGGCGTCGCAGGTGTGGGTGCCGTACACCTCCCGCAACTTGGCGACCACTCGTTGCTGGCTCTTGCGCGCCGCGGAGTCCGGCGGCAGGCGCTGGTCGACAAAGTCGTCGAAGCTGGTGAGGGTCTTGAGGCCGATCTGACGGCGGAATTCGTTGAACCTGGCCACCCCCCGCTCGCGGTCGCGGATGATGTCGAGGGCGACGATATCGAGCTTGCCGCTGGGGGAGTCCAGGTGGGGCATATCCAGGTTCTGCAAAAACAGGGGGTGATTCTCCAGATGGAGCAGGCCCAGACGCTGGCGGCCCATGCTCAGGGCCCAGTTTTCCAGGCCGCCGTTGCGCATGTGGGCGGTACTGGCGCCGCGCACCGTGTCCACCACCGGCACCTTGGCGGCGATGGCATTGGGGTTTTGGTGGTCGCGGAATTCGATCAGGTCCGGCACCAGGGGATGGAGGCGGTAGACGGTGGGAAACTCCTCGGGGAAATTGAAGGGCGACCCGAAGTGGTTGACACCCCCGTTGACATGGCGGGGGTTGGCCAGGTCCCAGACATCCTTTTTCCACCACAGGTGGCCCTCGTGGATCCTGCTGTTGAGGCCGAAAATACCGGCCCCCGAGGCCAGGATGGAGTACAGGGCATTGCTTTCGTCCCCCTCCCCCTTGCGGTCAAACAGTCCGGCCAGCCTGGCGGACGCGCGGCTGAGAATATTCTCGTCCCGCTTGAGAATCCTGCGCAGCACCTGTGAGACGTCACTCTCCTCCACGCTGAACAGGCCAAACCAGTTGGAGTTCATGCCCAGGTAGAGGGGCTCGTCGTAGAGCAGTTGGGTGGTCCACTCGATGGTGTGGATCTTGGCGATCTCGGCGGCCACCACCAGCCGCGCCACCTGGAAGATTTCCTCGTCGCTGGCGTCGCCGTAGGTAATGATTTTCTCGGGCTCAGCGGGATTGCGCAGGCCTGAGTCCCGCTCCGGGTGCTCCTTTTGCATGCGGCGGAACTCGTCCACGATGGCGTTGTGCTCCCGCACGAACAGGTTGTGGTAGAAGCTCATGCCGATATTCCAGTTGTCCGGAAAGGCGGACACCTCCTGGCCCTGCCACTGGGGTTGCACCGGGCAGTGGGGCTGGCACTGGGCGAACACCGGCAGATAGCCTCGGGGTTGCCACAATTTTGCCGGGTCGTTGTTATCCCGCAGCACCCGCAACGCGGAAAGAGCATCGTGGCCGTAAATCTGGGAGGCGTCCCACCAGGCGGTGATGGCGTTTTGGGTGGCTTTCGGCGCCCGCTTGTAGTGGCTGTTGCCGCCGTGCTCAAAGGTCTCCGGCTGACCCTCCTCGGCCACCAGAATGGCCTCGCGGCGGTCGCCGGGGCGACACCCCAGGGCCTCGGCTTCGGCGTCGCAACCCACCGGCTCAAGGCCCGGCGCATTGCGCCCCTCCACCGTGTGGGAGAACCAGTCGTGGGTCATAAACTGGATCCAGAAGGCCGCCAGCACATTGAAAAACGGGGCCTTCTGGTAATCGCAGTGGGAAGCCGACGGGTTGTCGGCGACACCCCGGCCGTCGTTGCATCTGTCGGGGGCGGACTGCTCCCGGGTGAAGAGTTTGCGGCTGATCAGTTGCGGATCCGGTTTCAGCAGGCCCAGGCGGTTGCCATTCTCCCCATCGCTGTGGCGGGCAACCGCCAGTTCGTTGTGCTGGAGATCGGGAAAGGTGGCCTCAAACTGGGTATTGCGGGCAAACAGGGTGCCGGAGGAGCCCATTTTGGGGTTGAAGATATCGTTGCAGATGCCGCTCAGGGTGCGCCAGCGAATCAGCTCGCCGCCGCACTGCTGGGGGCCTGAGCCGCCCACCAGCTGATAGTGGGGGTCGCTGGCGTCGAGGCGCATTTCCGGCCACTGCTTGAGGGTGGAGCCGGGCTTGCCCCCCAGCCCCTTGACGTAGGTTTCATAGGTGTAGTTGTCGAACAGGTTGAACTTGATCAATTCGATGCGCTGGTATTCCAGGTCCATCAGGGAGCCGTCGATGCCCCGGCCATTGGGTTTGAGGTGCTTGCCGAGCAGGGTTTTCGCCTCCGACCCCTCCTTCTGGGTGGTGGCGTCCCCGGTGGCCCAGTAGTTGGCCCAGTCCACCCAGGGGGTATGGCGATGGGCCAGGGCCTTGTCGCCGCCGCGACAGCGGGCGGCATCCTCCCCTACCTTGCCGAGAAAGCGCTCCGACCTGTCGTCGGCGATGTCGCGAAAACCCTCCTCGACCAGGCGCTTGCAGGCGGCCAACTCTTCTTTTGGCGATTCGGTGCACGCCGCCAGCATCACCAGGGGTGCCACAAGCAGGGCAAGGGCGACCCTTGAACACAGGTTGCGAGCCAAAAAATGCCCACTGACGGGAGTGGCGCTATTGCAGCCGGCAACCGGACAGGGGTCCCGGGAGGGGTTTTCGAGACACGCCGTAAACCCATCCCTGGGGGCTCGACGGCGGCATCCCCGCCGCCGACGGTCTCG
>CAZWUP010000135.1:0-7642 GCA_964637045.1 uncultured Porticoccaceae bacterium
GTGGAGCCGGTGACAAAGGAGGACTCGCCGCTGGTGAGGTACAGGCAGCCGGCGGCGATTTCTTCCGGCTGTGCCGCCCGCTTCATGGCGTAGCTGGCGGCGCTGAGGGGTGGCTTGGCGTCGCCGTGTTCCTCAAAGGCAAAGGCGGTCATCGGGGTTTGGGTGAGCCCGGGGCAGAGGGCGTTGACCCGCACCTCTGGCGCCACCTCCGCCGCCAGGGCCTTGGTGAAGCCGATCAAGCCGGCCTTGGAGGCGGAATAGGCCGTGCTGCCCGGGCCATTGGGCAGCAGCCCGGCGCCGGAGGCGACATTGACAATGGTGCCGCCGTCCCGGCGCAGCCAGGGCAGGGCCTCACGGCACAGGGCGAAGGGCCCGCTGAGATTCACCGCCAACACCCACTGCCAGTCGCTGTCGCTGATCTCGCCAATGGTCTTGAGGAGGGCGATACCGGCGCAGTTCACCACCCCGTCGAGGCCGCCCAGGGCCTCGGCGGCGGCCGCCGTGCCGCGGGCAATGGCGGCCGAATCCGCCATGTCCACGGTGAAGGGCAGGCCGCCGGTGGTGCCGGCGGCCTGTTCCAGGCGGTTGGTGTCCACATCGAAGAGGGCCACCGCGGCGCCCTCGTTGACAAATAGCCTGGCGGTAGCCAGGCCGATGCCGGATGCGGCGCCGGTGACTATGATTCTGCGGCCCTCAAGGCGGCCGCGGCCGGTGGCTTTATCGCTGGTCATGGCTTGTCGGTCCCTATTGTCGTGGTTGGAATTTGCCCTCTTGCCACCCCCTGTTGGCTTCGCCGTCAACCCACAAGGGGGGCTTTACCTGCCGCCAGTCGCCCCCTGCGGGGATTTCCTCCCCGGCGCCGCGGATATTGGCATAGCTGATGTCGTCCCGGGTGCCCAGGGGCGCCCTGCCCGCCTGGTGGTCCAGGGCCGCCTGCATCAACAGGCGCCTGGTGCGAATGATATACAGATCGGAGGGCGAAAGGTTTTCCTTGGTGCGGTCGACTATGGGTCCCATGGAGATCTGGACAATGGTGTCTTCCGCCAGCAGGCCGCCCCTGGCAAAACCGGAGAAGGAGCGACCTTCGGCCATGGCCTGGCGGTCCTGACCCCAGTATTCATCCGGCCCGCCCTGTACCGGTACCCAGTTGTCCAGGTCCGCCCCTGGGGCGGCGAGCACGGTCTCCGGCTCCAGGGGGGCGCCGTCCAGGTTGCATTTGGTGACAAACCAGTAGGTGCTCTCGTTGTCCCTGGGCACCAGGATCTGGTAGATCTCCTGGCTGTCGTTGGCGGTGTAGGCGGCGCTGAAAAAGGGCATCACATATTCGGTGATGCGCACATGGAGCTTGTCGCCGGGGAGCTGCCGCAGGGCGGCGCCACGGAGGCCGTAGGGGGTTTCCTCGATCTCGTAATAGGGGGCGAAGTTATCGCCGGCAGCCTTGAACTTGTCCCCCAGGTTGGCAAAGAAATCCCGGTGCAGAAAGCCGATATGGCTGGAGTCGATGGTGGCCTCCACCGCCTGCATCCAGTTGACGGGGATGGTGGTACAGGCCACCTGAAGGTTGGCGCCAGAGGCCTTGGTGAAGCCAAAATCCGGCAGCGGCCGGGGCTCGCCCCGGCCCAGCCACACCCAGATCAGCCCCCCCAACTCCCGCACCGGGAAATGGGCCACCGCCACCTTGGCGGCAAACTCATCGGCGTGTTTGGACACCGTTGGCACCTCCACGCAGGTGCCGGACACATCGAATTTCCAGCCGTGGAAAATACAGCGCAGGGCATTGTCCTCCACTTTGGCCAGCGCCAGGGAGCAGCGCCGGTGGGGACAGTATTCGTCGAAAAACCCCACCCGGCCGTCGGCGGCGCGAAAGGCGATGTAGTTGTCCCCGAACAGCCGCACCCGCACCGGGTCGCCCCCGGGTTTCAGGCGCCCCGCCCGCAGCGCGGGAATCCAGAACCATTCCTTCATCATCACCCCCATGGGGGCGTCCCCTTCCACCTGGGTCATCAGCTCGTTTTCAGCTTGGGTGGTCATCCACTACCTCTCTGCGTTTTGTTATTCCGGATTAATAGTATGATACTGTACCTTTATCTTCCCCCTGTCAACAATTGCCAGCCGCCCTGTACAGAATTGGCATAAGCCCTACAATGGCAGGCCAGGAGCATCCAACCAACGACATCAGATCGGAAACTGCGCCATGAAAAGAAGAAGCCCGGACGAGCAGCTGGAATTCCTGATCGTTCACGCCTCGCGGCTGGTGATCAAGAAGTACTACAGCAAGTTCAGCCGGCTGGGCCTGAACCCCAGCCAGATAACGGCGCTGGTCCACCTGGAACGCAATGGCGCCATGAACCAGACCGAACTGGCGAAGAAGCTGGCCCTGGGCAAGGCCGCCACCGGCACCCTGCTGGAGGGGCTGGAAAAGGAAAACCTCATCCGGCGCAGCCGCGACAGCAGCGACCACCGCGCCATCGTGGTCACCATCTCCAAGGCGGGCAGAACCCGCATCCAGGATGTGGATGAAATCGCCGAAGACCTCGGCACCCGGATGCGCAAGGGGGTCGATTCCGCGGAACGCAAAAACTTCATCAAGACCCTCAATACTCTGCTCAACAATCTCAGGGAAATGCCCTGAGGCTTTTCACCAGGAATTGCCCATGTCCGGTTTTCACTATTTTTTTCGCGGCCTGAAGCTGTTGGGGGCACCGGATATCCGCCCCTTCGTGGTGTTGCCGATACTGATCAATGTGGCGATATTCATTGGCCTGAGCTGGCTGGTGGTGGATCAGGTGGGGACCTTTACCGCCTGGCTGACAGCCACCCTGGGGGACTGGCTGGCGTGGCTGTTGTGGCTGGTCTGGCTGGTGGTGGCGGTACTCTGGCTGGTGATCTACGGCTACAGTTTCAGCATGATCAGCAACACCCTGGCGGCGCCCTTCTACGGACTGCTGGCGGAGCGGGTGCAGGCGCGGGTTTCCGGCCAGGTTGTGGACCAACCCCTGACCGTCAAATCCTTTCTGGCAATGCTCAGGCGCACCCTGGTGCGGGAGGTGCAAAAGCTGCTGTATGTGATGCCCAGGTTGTTGGGGCTGGTGCTGGTCTCTATTCCGCTGTACTTCATTCCCGTGGTCGGCCTGTTGGTGCCGGTGCTGTGGTTTGCCTGGGGGGCCTGGTCCCTGGCCCTCGAGAACATCGACTACGCCGCCGACAACAACCTGATGGATTTCGGTGAGATGAAGACCCAGCTGCGCCGCCGCCGGGTGCAGTCCCTGTCCTTTGGCAGCGCCGTTGTCATAGCTTCGTCGATTCCCCTCTTTAATCTGATCGCCATTCCGGCAGCAGTGGCCGGCGGCACTGCCCTGTGGGTGGAACACTGGCAGTCCGGGGCCGGCGCTGTGGCGGGCGGCACCCCGGCCAACACACACCCCTGACAATCGGCGTCCGGGGCGGGAGCGACAGGCTTGGGGACGCAGGGTACTGACGTCAACCCGGCCCCGGTGTGTGGCCACCGTCCTGGTGGCGCGCTGTGCCACACCGGGTGATTGTGACCCGGCGTAAAACCCCCTATTCTTAGGCCCGGGAGGAAGGCTATGAACATTTCCACTTTTGTTGTGTTGGGCGTTATCGTACTGGTCGCCGGCTACGGGGTGATCATCTACAACAATCTGGTGGCTCTCAAGCACCGGGTGGCAAAGGCCTGGGCGAATATCGACATCCTGCTCAAGCAGCGCCACGACGAACTGCCCAAGCTGGTGGACACCTGCAAGCAGTATATGGGCTACGAACAGGAAACCCTGGAGCGCATCATCCGGGCTCGCGGCGCGGTATCCGACGCCAGGGAAAGCCAGGACATAGAGGCCCTGGGCCAGGCGGAAACCCTGCTCCGCGCCGGCCTGGGCAAATTGTTCGCCCTGGCGGAGGCCTACCCCGACCTCAAAGCCAATGAGTCCTTCCAACACCTGCAGGCCCGCATCAGCGACCTGGAGAACGCCATCGCCGACCGCCGCGAACTGTATAACGATGCAGTGAATCTCAACAATATCCGCATCGAGCAGTTCCCCGATCTGCTGGTGGCCCGCTTCTTCGCCTTCAAGGCCTTCACCCTGCTGGAGTTCAGCGAGGAAGAGAAGGCCGATGTCAGTATCGGCCAGCTGTTTGGCAACTGAGCCAGGCTAACCCTTGATGCAGGAGTTCTTCTGCGCCCCCTGTATCGCCGCCATGCCGGCGGCGAAGTTCTGGCTGGTGTTCGGCGCCGCGTCAGTGCTCGCCCTGGGGGCCCTCCACCTGGCGCGAAAACAAATCATCAAAGCCCGGCTGATCGAGGACATGCCCACCTCCCGCATCCGCTCCGCGAGCCAGGGCTATGTGGAGCTGATCGGCCTCGCCACCGGCCGCGGCCAACTGCTCACCGCCCCCCTCTCGGCCCGGCCGTGCCTGTGGTGGCGCTACACCATCGAGCGCTACCAAAAGTCGGGCAAATCCTCCTCCTGGCAAACCCTGGACAAGGGGGTCAGCCGGGAGCCCTTTTATATGGACGACGGCTCCGGCGTCTGCCGGATCGAGCCCGAGGGCGCCGAAGTCTCCTGCCTGCACCGCAAGCGCTGGCACGGCGCCACCCGGCTGCCGGACACCGCCAGCCTGCAACTGAAGCCAGGCCTGCTGGGGGGCCTGTCGCCCCTGCTCAGCCGCGGCCGCTACCGCTACACCGAGTTCCTGATTCGCGACGGCGATCCCCTGTACCTACTGGGCCATTTTGTCAGCGACGCCAGTGGCCGCCGGGTACTGACCCTGGATCAGATTGGCGGCCAGCTGATCCGGGAGTGGAAACGGGACTTCAAGCAGCTGCTGGTGCGTTTCGACAGCGACGGCAATGGCGTGCTGGACGACAGCGAGTGGCGCCAGGTACAGAATGCGGCCCGGGCGGAGGCCCACAACCACCAACGCCAGGGCACCAGCAGGGAAATTGAACACGCGGTGTCAAAGCCCGAAGCCAGCGACCTGCCCTACCTGATCGGCAGCCACGGCCAGGAGCAGCTGAGCCGCAGGTTCCGCTGGCAGGCCCTGGCCGGGGCCGCAGGCTTTCTCGGCGCCGGCGCACTGGCCACCTGGCTGATCACCAGCAGGCTGGGGGGTTATTATTAACCCGGCGGGGCGGGCTACCCTCGGAGATCAGCGCCAAGGGTCGCGGTCACCGGATCAATCGATACGACTGGTTTCAATGGACGACCAGCTGCGCACCCACAGCCGATAGCCGGGAAACCTGGGGGCGAACTCGCGGGCGGCGGCCAGGGCTTCCCGCTCCGTGGCATAGCTGCCCTGGGTGACCACCCACCACGGAGCGCCGTTGCTGAGAATCTTGTTCTTATGCACCCCCAGCGGTGTGAGGTTGCGGGATTCGATAAAGGCATCGGACAGGGCCGCGGTGTCGAAGGCCCCCAGCTGAACGGTGTAGCCACCGGGCAGGGGCGCCTTGCCCTGGGGGTTGGTGGCGCTGGCGCCACCCCGGCCGGCAGCCTGGGCTGCGGCGGCCGGGCCGGCAGGGCCCGGGCTGGCGGTCTTGGGCAGGGGCGGTACCGTCGATGACGGCAGGGGCTCAGCCTTGGTCTCCGCCGCACTCTGGCCCCCGCCATTTTTTTTCCGGTGTGCCGCCCACATATCCACGGTTTCTCTGGGCTTGCGCAGTTCCGGGCCCAGATTTTCCACCTCCAGCGGGCCGGGGTCGTCGACGGCATTGACCGCCTGCAGGGGCTTCCGGCTCCAGGGCACGGCTTCTCCCGGCAGCCTGGGCACCACCACCTCCGGGGGCGGAGAGTCCTTGCCGGGGATGACGATGGTCTCGAAGACCTCGTCGTCCAGGGGCCTGCCATCCCGCATTCTGCGCTTCTCGCAGGTCTGGCTGTCGGTGGCCGGGTCGGCTACACAGTACCAGCTGACGGAAATTTCCCCCGGCCCGCCGCCGCCCCACTTGGGCACCGACAGGGAGCATCCTGCCACCACCAGGGCGGGCAGCAACAGGGCGCCAATGCGCATCAATGCCATGGCTCAGATACCCAGCTTTGCCAAGACATCCATGACGTCCCTGAGCACCGCCGCCAGCCTGGGGTGCCGGGCCTCGAAATCGGCAGCCTGATCCTCCAGCTGCTCCTTCAGGGACTCGCCTTCGTCCGGGTCGAGCTCCTCCCCTTCATAGAGGCGGACCAGATCCGTCATCAACAGGCTGAGGGAGTCCCGCCCCTGGGGGGTGGTGTGCAGGGTCGACTCCAGGCGGTGGTGGAGGGTCTTCAACTCCTCGCGGAGATCCTCTGTGTTCATGGCATTACTCCAGGCAGATAACAGGGGTACCGGAGCCGATTGTCCGCGGCCCCTGACGGACGGCTATTTAATCGCTTTTGCCCTGTGGAAGGCAACGCAAAGCGCAGGGGCCCGGGTCGATTGCGGTGAAATCCTCGCCGCCAGCCACAACTCCGGCACCGCGGATCAGGGGAATACATTTTTGTGCGCAAGGGCACAGATATTGCACCAAAACAGCCGCAATGCTGCAGCTGCGGCAAATTTGTATTTATTTGGTGCCAAAACTAGAGTTAACAACAATAGCTGCACCTTCATGGTGCAGCCCGTTCACCCAAGAGGACTACCCATGCACACAACCCCCTTCTTCCGGTTGGCTGGCGGCCTGCTGCTGTTTGCCCTGCCAGCGCTGGCCCGGGCCGATGCGCTCAATGGCGCGGACACCGCCTGGATTCTCACCGCCACCGCCCTGGTGCTGTTTATGACCCTTCCCGGCCTGTCCCTGTTCTACGGTGGCCTGGTGCGCTCGCGGAATATTCTCTCGGTGCTGATGCAATGCTTTGCCATTGCCTGCGGCGCCTCCCTGCTGTGGCTGGTGTGCGGCTACAGCCTGGCCTTTACCGAGGGCAACGGCTTTATCGGCGGACTGTCCAAGGCCATGTTTGCCGGGATCGGCGAAGACAGCCTGTCCGGCACCATCCCGGAAACCCTGTTCGCCATGTTTCAGATGACCTTCGCCATCATTACCCCGGCGCTGATCGTCGGCGCCTTTGCCGAGCGGGCGCGGTTCGCCACCATGCTGGTGTTCAGCATGCTGTGGTTGCTGGCGGTGTATATCCCCATCACCCACTGGGTGTGGGGGGGCGGCTGGCTCGGGCAGATGGGCCTGCTGGACTTTGCCGGTGGCACCGTGGTTCATATCACCGCCGGTGTCGGCGCCCTGGTGGCCGCCCTGGTGATCGGCAAGCGCAAGGGCTTTCCCGACTACGCCATGCCGCCCCACAATCTGACCATGACCGTCACCGGCGCCGGCATGCTGTGGGTGGGCTGGTTTGGCTTCAACGCCGGCTCCGCCCTCGCCGCCAACGGCGACGCCGGTATGGCCATGCTGGTCACCCACATTTCCGCCGCCGCCGGGTCCCTGGCGTGGATGATGATGGAGTGGATCCGCCACGGCAAACCCTCGGTGCTGGGTATCGTTACCGGCATGGTGGCCGGTCTCGGCACCATCACCCCGGCCTCCGGCTTTGTCGGGCCCGGCGGCGCCTTGGTGATCGGCCTCAGCGCCGGGGTGGTGTGCTACTACGCCACCCAGGCCATCAAGCAGAAGTTCAAGATCGATGACTCCCTGGATGTG
>CAZWUP010000136.1:0-7627 GCA_964637045.1 uncultured Porticoccaceae bacterium
GCCCCGCCGCCGGATTGCCGGTGGCGAGAATAACCGTCCTCGCGAGGGCTGTGCACTGGTCGTGGCTGAGCAGAGGCCAGGGATCTCGGAGCTCGCCACCGCCGATACCCGCAGCGGCAAACAGCTCATCCGCCGGGAGCCCCGCCCTGGCGAGACGGCTGTGGAGGAAGTGCAGGGTGCTGTACATGCGTGCTCCTCTGGGTGGCGGTGGCGCCGATTGCCGAGTACCGGTTGGCTGGCGGCTGGACGGCCACCGGTGATACCCTTTTGGCCGCTTATGATAACTGACAAGCATTCAGTTATTAACCCCCATTGGCGATACTGGTGGTGGCCAGGCCTGGGTGGGGGTTCGCTGCCCTTGCTGCGAACCTTGCCACGCGACCACAACCACCAGATAACCAACAGGGGTCCACCATGATTCGCCACGCCAATACCAACCGTCTCGCCCTGGCACTGCTGCCGATGCTCGCCGTGCCCGCGGCCGTCCACGCCCAGATCGAGGAGATCCTGGTCACCGCCCAGAAGCGCGAACAGAGTCTGCAGGACACCCCCATCGCCCTTACCGCCCTGTCCGCCGAGGCCATCGACAAGCGGGATATCATCGACGTCCACGCCCTCGGCAACCAGACCCCGAACCTCTATGTCAATGTATCCCAAGGGGATTCCACCACTGCGCTGTTTTCCATGCGCGGCGTGGTCCAACCCAACCCCTCCAACCTCGCCAATGAGAGCACCGTCGGTCTGTACCTGGACGGCATCTATGTGGGCAAGGGCACCGGGGCCATTTTCGATCTCGCCGACATCGAGCGCATCGAGGTACTGCGGGGCCCCCAGGGCACCCTCTACGGCAAGAACACCATCGGCGGCGCCATCAATATCATCAGCGCCAGACCCAGCGGCGAATTCGGCGGCAGTGCCCGTCTCGGGGTAGGCAGCGACAACCTGGTCTACAGCAAGGTCAACCTGGACCTGCCGGCCATCGGCGCCTTGGGGGAGGGCCTCGGCCGCCTGGCCGCCAAGGTGTCCCTGGTCACCCGCCAGCACGACGGTTACGTCAAGAACAACCCCGCCGAACAGCTGAGTCCCCTGGCCCGGCCCAGCGCCACCAGCGCCGATTTCAGCGAACAGGATGTCACCAGCGGCCGCCTGGCCCTGCAGTGGGAGCTGGCCGACAACGCCGTAGTGGACTATTCCTACGACACCAGCAGGGTGCGCAACACCACGCCGTTCTTCCAGTTGCTGGAGCTGGCCCCCACCAGCCTGTTCAACCCCGGCGCCCCCTTCGCCGGCTACCAGTACTACAATTACCTCAAGCCCGGCTACCCGGACGAGGGCAGCACCGATTTCGGCAACCGCGACCACGTGGATATCGACGGCCATGGGCTGACTCTGGAGGTGGGTTTGGGAGAGGAACTCACCCTCAAGTCCATCACCGGCTTTCGCCAGTTCGAGACCACCGCCCGTTCGGACTTCGACGGCGGCAAGCTGAGCTGGTACGGGGTTGGCCGGGATGTGGACTACGATCAGCTTTCCCAGGAAGTGCAGCTGCTCGGCAGCCACGACCAGCTCAACTGGGTGGCCGGGCTCTACTACTTTGCCGAGGAGGGCAGCTATTACTCGCCGCGCATCATCTTTGGTGAGCTGATGGGCAACAACGTTACCCACAACAGGTCCGAGTTGGACAACGACCTCAAGGCCGTATTCGGCCAGGTGGACTGGAACCCCGCCACCCTCGACCGCCTGACCCTCAGCCTGGGCCTGCGCTACTCCGAGGAGAGCAAGGATCTGTTCCGCGCCGTGGGGGACTTCGATGCCACCCCGGTGACCTACAGCCTGGGGCCGGTGGCCCTGCCCACCCTGGAGCTGGACAGCAATACCTCGGTGATGGCCTCGGCGACCTGGGCCTTCACCGACGCCCTCAATGCCTATGTCAAATTTGCCCAGGGCTACCGCAGTGGGGGCTATGACGGTCAGACCTCTTCCCTGGCGTTTTACGACATTCCCTTTGAGTCGGATGAGGTGGATGCCTACGAAATCGGTGTCAAGTCCCGCTGGCTGGACGACCGCCTGCAGGTCAACGGCGCCTGGTTCTTCAGCGACTACCAGAATATGCAGCTGACCCTGTTCAACGGCACCACATCGGTGATCGAAAACGCCGGCGAGGCGGAAATCACCGGCCTCGAGCTGGAGCTGGTGTTCCAGCCGGTTGACCATCTCACCCTGAGCCTCAGCTACGGCTACCTGGACCCGGACTACAACGAGTACCTGGTCTTCCCGACGCCGACCACCCCGGTCAATATCGCCGCCACCGCCCGCTTCCCCCACACCCCCGAGAACAGCGTCAACGCCAGTGTCGACTATCGCCTGCTGACCACGGATGTGGGCGCCGTGGAGGTGTTTGTCGACTACAGTTACACAGGTGCCCACTTTATCCACCCCTATGAGGAAGCGGGGCGGACACCCCATGAGATCGACAGCCGCGGCCTGGTCAACGCCCGCCTGTCCCTGGTGGACATCCCCCTGGGCAGCGGGTTCGAGTCCGCCGCCATCACCCTGTGGGCGAAGAACCTCACCGACGAGGAGTACATCACCACCAATATTCCCTTCGGCGATATTTATTTTCTCAGCGGCAGCTACGGTGACCCGCGGACATTCGGCGCCGAGGTAACCCTGCGCTTTTGACGGCGGTGAGCCCAACCAACCACCCACAGACATTCCCGAGGCCCCATGATCAAGAACATTTCCATGAAACCCACCGGCTGGTTCCACGTCGCCTGGAGCGGGGAAATCCCCCCGGGTGGGGTCAAGCCGATGAAATACTTCGGCCACGAGCTGGTGGCCTTTCGCACCCTGGAGGGCGAACTCGCCATCCTCGACGCCTACTGCCCCCACATGGGGGCCCACCTGGGTTACGGTGGCAAGGTCAAGGGCAAGTGCATCCAGTGCCCCTACCACGGCTGGCAATTCGGTACCCAGGGTGAGAACACCTTCATCCCCTACGAGGACGGTCACACCATCCGCAAGAAGATCCGCACCTGGCACCATGTGGAGCAGCACGAGATGGTCTTGCTGTGGCACGACCCCGCCGGCGGCCCCCCGCGGGAGGGTTGGTTGCCCCACCTGTTCGACCACGACGAGGTGCCCGCCGACATCAAGGACTTCTACCCGGCCTACGCCAACGGCAATATCGTCTACAAGCCGGGGGAGAAGATTCACCCCCAGATCACCGTGGAAAACACCGCCGACACCGCCCACTTCCACTTCACCCACGGCGCACCCCTGCCGCCGAAAATGCTGTCCTTTGACGGCAGCGGGCCGGTGTGGAAGTCCTCCATGGGCTTCCAGTCCCCCAAGACCAAGGAGGTGGCCATCACCACCTACGCCCGCAACCCGGGCATCGGCATGTCGTTCTTTATCTTCAACCACCACGGTGCCGAACACGGCAGCCGCGAGGCCCTGGGCTTCAACCGTCGGCTGGTGCTGGCGGCCACCCCGGTGGACGATTTCACCACCGACCTGCGGGTGACCTATTTCTTCCCCCGGGATCCCGACTCCCCCGAGGTGATGCCCCAGCACGTGCGGGAGGTGGCGGCCGAGACCGAGCGCCTGTTCGAGGAGGATGCGGTGATCTGGCGCCACCAGCAGTTCGTGCAGCGCCCCATTTTTCAGCAGCAGGACATCAAGGCCTACACCGCACTGCGCAAGTGGTGTGCCCAGTTCTACGAGCTGGAGGGCGCCCCCGTGGGCCCCATGGCCATTGCCGAGCAGGGTTAGGCAGCCCATGGGCGGCGATGCCTTTCTGCCCGGCGACAGCCTGTGGCCCCTGCTTGAAAACCGGGTGGCGGCCACCCCCGACGCCCTGTTCCTGGTGGACGCCGGCAGCGGCCGCCAACTGAGCTATGCCGCCTTCAGGGCCGAGGCCCTGGCCCTGGCCGCCCACCTTCACCAGTGCCGCGGGCTGACCCCCGGATGCCGGGTGATCTGGCAGTTTGCCACCGGGATCCCCGCCCTCCTGGTCAGCTTTGCCCTGGCCCGGCTGGGGGTGGTGCAGGCGCCGGTGATCCACCTCTACCGGGAGCGGGAGCTGGCGGATATCCTCCTCCAGGTGAAGCCCCGGGCGGTGTTGGTTGCCGGGGAGGGGGGCGACACGGATTATCTGGGCCTGTGGCAGCGGGTGGTGGCCAGTGGCGGCGGTGCAGTCCCCGCCATCATCGCCCTCGACGCTGGCCACCGCCAACCCCTGGGCTCCCTGCCAGCGCCGGCCTCCGCCAGCGACGCCACCGCCTGGTACTACTTCACCTCGGGCACCACCGGCAGGCCCAAGGGTGCCCGCCACAGTGACAGTTCCCTGCTTGCCGCCGCCCGCCACATGGGCAGTCGTCTGGGGGTTGGGCCGGGCACCGTGGGCAGCATCGGTTTCCCCATCGCCCATGTCGGCGGTGTCCTCTACTGTGCCATGGCCGCCATGGCCGGCATCCCGGTGGTGCTGGTGCCGGGATCCGAGCCCGCCGCCGTGGTGGCCGCCTTCAATCGCTACGGGGTCACCCTGGCCGGCGGCAGCACCGCCCACTACCAGATGCTGCTGGCGGAGCAGCGCCGTCACCCGGAGGGGCGGCTTATTCCCAGCCTGCGGGTGCTGGCGGGCGGCGGTGCCGCCAAACCCGCGGCCCTGTTCCCCCAGGTGCGGGAGGCCCTGGGGGCGACCATCGTCCACGCCTACGGCTTGACCGAGGCGCCCATCAGTGCCTGCAACGCCATTGGCGACAGCGACGAGCAGCTCACCCACAGCGATGGCTGGTTGATGCCGGGGCTGGAGGTGCGCATCAGCGCCGCCGACGGCACGGCGGCGCCAGCGGGGGTGAGTGGCGAGATCTGCCTGCGCGGGCCCAACGTCTGCCAGGGCTACCTGGACCCGGCGCAGACCGCGGAGGCCTTCGATGGCGACGGGTTTTTTCACACCGGCGACCTGGGCCTGGTGCGGGAGGATGGCCATCTGGTGGTCACCGGCCGGCTCAAGGACATCATCATTCGCAAGGGTGAGAACATCTCTGCCCGGGAGATCGAGGAGCTGCTCAGCGCCCACCCCAGGGTGCGTGACGTGGCGGTGATCGGCCTGCCCGACGAGACCCGGGGCGAGCTGGTGTGCGCGGTGGTGGAGCCGGTGGACCCTGCCGACCCCCTCACCTTCGCCGAGATGACTGCCTATCTCGCCGGCGCCGGCTTGATGCGCCAGAAAATCCCGGAACGGCTCGAAGTGATGGCCGCCATGCCCCGCAACCAGACCTTCCACAAGGTGCTAAAGCAGGAATTGCGCAGGCTGTTTGCGCCCTGACCGGGGTGGCGGGGTGCGGGGCAGGGCTCGTCCTAGGTGGAAACTGCACCGTCGCCGGCGCCGCTGGCGCGTCCACTGTGGTACCCTTGCCAGGCCCCTGTGGATGGGGTTGCGGGTCGTGGCGCGGATCCTGCTTCAGGATTGGCCGACGGGTGCCCCCCCTGTCCCCACCCCGTTCAGACTTGGACCCTTGAAAAGGATGCCGCCGATGTCCATTTTCCGACGCTACCGTACCGGAATTATTGCTGTTTCAACCATTGTCATCGCCGCCGGGGCGGCAATCTGGTGGGGCTTGCTGACGGATCGAGATGAGTCCGGCCTGGTGATTGGCAACGGTCGTATCGAGGCCACCGAGCTGGATATCGCCGCCAGGGTCCCCGGGCGCATCCGTGACATCCTGGTCAAGGAAGGGGAGTTCGTCAGCGCCGGCCAGGTGTTGGCGGTCATGGATACGGACAATCTGATGGCCCAGTTGCGCCAGGCCGAGGCCCAATTACATCAGGCTGAGAGCGCGGTGGCCATTGCCCGCAGTCAGGTGGTGTTGCGCCAGGCCGAACGGCAGGCGGCCCTGGCCCTGGTGGCCCAGCGACAGGCGGAGCTCGGCGTGGCCAAGAAGCGCTACCAGCGCTCTGCCGCCCTGGCCAAGCGCGGTGCCGGTTCCCAGCAGGATGCCGACGAGGACTACGCCACGCAACAAAGTGCGGCGGCGGCCGTGGCTGCCGCCGAGGCTCAGGTAGCCGCTAGCGACGCGGCCATCGTCACCGCCAGGGCCCAGATCGCCGGCGCCGAGTCATCCGTTGCCGCTGCCCAGGCCAGTGTTGAACGCATCCAGGCGGATATCGCCGACAGCGAGCTCAAGGCGGTGCGGGACGGCCGCGTTCAGTACCGCATTGCCCAGCCCGGCGAGGTGGTGGCGGCCGGCGGCCGGGTGCTCAACCTGGTGGACCTGCGGGATGTCTACATGACCTTCTTCCTGCCCACTGCGGTGGCCGGCCGACTCGCCCAGGGGGCCGAGGTGCGCATCGTGCTGGACGCGGCGCCGGAGTATGTGTTCCCGGCCTCGGTGTCCTTCGTGGCGGATGTGGCCCAGTTCACCCCCAAGACCGTGGAAACCGCCAGTGAGCGGGAGAAGCTGATGTTCCGGGTGCGCGCCCAGGTGCCCCCGGATGTGTTGAACGAGAACCTGCTGCGGGTCAAGACCGGCCTGCCCGGGGTGGCGTACCTGCTGGCGGATAGCGAGGCCAGTTGGCCCGACCACCTCGCCGTGACGCTGCCCTGAGGGCGAGGCCATGGCAGTCACCGAGCACACCACCGCCGTCGCGCGGATCCAGGGCGTCAGCCACAGCTATGGCAACACCCTTGCGCTGAAGGACTTCAGCCTCACCATCCCCGCCGGGGTAATGGCCGGGTTGATCGGCCCCGACGGTGTGGGCAAGTCGAGTTTGTTGTCCCTGCTGGCGGGGGCCCGGGCCCTACAGCAGGGGCGGATAGAGGTGCTGGGTGGCGATATCGCCAGTGAAGGCCACCGCCGCCGGGTGTGCCCCCGCATCGCCTTCATGCCCCAGGGCCTGGGCAGAAACCTCTACCACAGCCTCTCGGTTCACGAGAATGTGGACTTTTTTGGCCGCCTGTTCGGCCACGGCCAACGGGAGCGTGAAAGGCGCATCGCCCAGCTTCTCGCCGCCACCGGCCTTGCCCCCTTTGCCGACCGGCCGGCGGGCAAGCTCTCCGGCGGCATGAAACAAAAGCTGGGCCTGTGCTGCGCCCTGATCCATGACCCGGACCTGCTGATTCTCGATGAACCCACCACCGGGGTGGACCCCCTGTCCCGCCGCCAGTTCTGGGGGTTGATCGACCGCATCCGCGCCGACACACCAGCTATGAGCGTAGTGGTGGCCACCGCCTACATGGAGGAGGCGGTCAGCTTCGATTGGCTTGCCGCCATCAAGGGTGGCCGAGTACTGGCCGAGGGCTCGCCAGGGGAGTTGCTGGCGACAACGGGCACCGACAACCTGGAAGCGGCGTTTATTGCCCTGTTGCCTGCGGCAGAGCGCGGCCGCCACCAGCCGGTGGTGATTCCTCCCCGCCAGGCCATGGCGGAGGGGGAGGTCGCCATCGAGGCCCGGGAACTCACCATGCGCTTCGGGGACTTCACCGCCGTGGACCGGGCGACCTTCCGCATTCCCCGGGGAGAGATTTTCGGCTTCCTGGGCTCCAATGGCTGCGGCAAGACCACCACCATGAAAATGCTCACCGGACTGCTGCCCGCCAGTTCCGGCCAAGCCTGGCTGTTTG
>CAZWUP010000137.1:0-7579 GCA_964637045.1 uncultured Porticoccaceae bacterium
GAGGACAAAGGGCGGTGGCGGATGCCTGGGTTCTCCCATCGCAAAACTGATGGCGGCCAGGTCCCCGGGCGGGGCCGTCCCCGCCAGGAGCCGGGCAATTTTTTCAAAGGGGTAGGGGTGGAGCTTGTCGAGATTGGGGTTCATGGGGTGTCCCAAAGGGGGTTACTGCCAGGGCACAGGTTCCTTGCCGGGGATGCTGGTGGAGCTTTCCTGATTGCGTTCGTCCAGCTCCATGCAGATGGCGTTTTGCAGCTGCTGGCAGAAGGTGGGGTCCGACAGGGGCTGATAGTCCAGGTCGGTGATGTAGAACACATCCTCGACCCGCTCCCCCAGGGTGGCGATGCGCGCCTGGTGGAGACGGATGCCAAAGCGCAGGAAAATCCTGCCCAGGTGGGCCAGCAGGCCGGGGCGGTCCGGGGTTATCACCTCCAGGGTGGTGAGGTTGCTGCCGGTATCGTTGTGCAGATAGGTGCGGGTCTTCAGGTTGAACTGCTTGAGCACCAGGGGGGTGCGGCGCTGGACATTGAAGATGGTGCTGCTGGGTTCCTTGATGGCGGCAGTCAGGGTTTTGACGATATCGCGAACCCGGTGCTCATCGTTGCCCAGGGGCTGGCCCTGCTCGTTGAGGACATAGAACATGTCGAAGGTGTGGCCATTGCTGGAGGTGTTGAGGCGGGCGTCCTGAATGTTCAGGTTGAGCTGGTCGAGGGCGGCGGCGGTGACCGGAAAGACGTTGCCCTGGCCCTGGGTGTAGATAAAGATGCGGGTGGCGCTGGCGGTTTCCATGCCCGCGTCCTCGATAAAGACCACGGGGTCGCTGCCGACCTTGCGATGGTGGATGGCCAGGGTGCAGCGGGCGATCACCCCGGCCCGCTCGCGGAGGAAAAACTCCTGGTCCACATCGGTCCAGATGGCCCTGGCCTGGTCCTCGCTGATGCCCTGGTCCTTGAGGATCTGGAGGGCCTCGTTGATGGTGGTGGCCACCCACTCGCTGCGGTTGATGGGGTTTTCCAGGCCCCGCTGCAGGGCCTGCTTGGTCTCCAGGTAGAGGGTGCGCATCAGGGAGTCGCGCCAGCTGTTCCACAGGTTGGGGTTGGTGCCATTGATGTCGGCGATGGTCAGCAGGTAGAGATAGTCGAGGTGGATCTGGTCCCCCACCAGGGTGGCAAAATGCTGGATCACATCCGGGTCCGAGATATCTTCCCGCTGGGATACCGCGGACATCAGCAAATGCTTCTCAACCAGCCATTTCAGCAGGCGGATCTCCTGGGCGGGCAGGCCGTGGGCCTCGCCAAAGGCCACCACATCCATCGCCCCCAGCAGCGAGTGGTCGCCGCCCCGGCCCTTGCCGATGTCGTGGTAGAGGCCGGCGATAAACAGTAGCTCGGGCTTCGGCAGGTTCTTGTAGATGTGGGATGCCAGGGGCAGCCTGGCGGCGACTTCGGGCCGGTCCATGCGCCGCAGGTTGCGAATCACCTGCAGGGTGTGGACATCCACCGGGTAGATATGGAAAAGGTCGTGCTGGGTCTGGCCGACAATGCGGCCGAACTCCGGCAGGTAGCGGCCGAGGATGCCGTAGCGGGTCATCCGCTGCAGTTGCTGGCCGAGCTTGCCGGGGCAGCTGAACAGGCGCAGAAACAGGGCGCAGTTTTCCGGGTTGGCGCGGAACTCGTCGTCGATCAGGTGGCGCCAGCGCTGCATGTCGCGAATGGTGGCGGCGCGAATACCCTGGATGCTGGGGTCTTCCCCCAGCAGCACAAAGATTTCCAGCAGGGCGGAGGGGTGGTGCTCGAAGACGGTGTCATCCACGGTCTCGATATGGTCGTCGCGCACCTGGAAGCGGGGGTTGATGGCGCGCACCTTTCTGGCCTTGTCCTGGCGCAGGATCACCTCGTCCAGGTACTGGAGCAGCACGTCGTTGAGCTCCCGCATGCCCAGCACCACCCGGTAGTACCTCTGCATGAACTGCTCCACCGCCAGCTTCTGGTTGTCCCGGTAGCCGAACATCTCCGCCAGGCGCCGCTGGTGGTCGAAGGTGAGCCTCTCCTCCTGGCGGCGGGCCAGGTAGTGGAGCCCATAGCGCACCTTCCACAGAAACGACTGGCCCCGGTACAGGAAGTTGAGCTCATCCTCGCTGATGAATTCCCGGTCCACCAGTTCGGCGAGGGAGTCCACGCCGAAGTGACGGAGGGCTACCCAGTTGATCATCTGGATATCCCTGAGGCCACCGGGGGCCTCCTTGACGTTGGGCTCCAGGTTGTACTCGGTGTAGCCGTGCTTGCGGTGGCGGGCGATCTGCTCGTCCCACTTGGCGCGAAAAAACTGGGGGGAGGGCCAGATCTTGTTGGGCCCGGTCTTGCTCGCCATCAGCTGACGCAGGGCGGGGTCGCCCATCAGGGTGCGGGATTCCATCAGGTTGGTGGCCACGGTGATATCCGCCTTGGCCTCCTGCACACACTGTTTGACGGTGCGCACACTCTGGCCGATCTTGAGCTGGATATCCCACAAAAACGTCAGGAAGTGCTCGATATTCTGCTGGTAGTTCTTGGTGTTGCCCCGCTTGAGGAGAATCAGCAGGTCGATATCCGAGTGGGGGTGGAGTTCCCGCCGCCCGTAGCCGCCCACCGCGATGAGGGCGATATTCTTGTCCCAGCTGAACTGGTTCCAGGCGTAGCCGAGGATGCGGTCGATAAAGGCCGAGCGCTCGTGGATCAGGGTGTCCACCAGCTCGCCCTCCACAAAGCGGCTGTCGAACTGGGTGTTGGCCGCCGCCAGGGCATCCTTGAACACCGTCAGGGGCTTGTCTTCCTTGAGCTTCTGGGCAAAGCGCTGTTCATCGAAGAACAGCAGGGGCTGAAGCTCAACCATGGGGGAATTTCTCGTCGCTGCGGGCGGTGAGGACTTCCACCCCGGTGGCGGTGACCACCAGGGTGTGCTCCCACTGGGCGGACAGGCGGCCGTCCTTGGTTTCCACCGTCCAGCCGTCGCCCTTGAGCTTGGTGTGGTACTTGCCCGCGTTGATCATGGGCTCGATGGTGAAGGCCATGCCCTCCCTGAGCTCCATGCCCTGGCCGGGTTTGCCGAAGTGCATCACCTGGGGCTCGGTGTGAAATTCAGTGCCGATGCCGTGGCCGCAGTAGTCCCGCACCACGGAATAGTAATTGGCCTCCGCGTGGGTCTGGATGGCGTGACCGATGTCCCCCAGGCGGGCCCCCGGCCGCACCTGGGCGATGCCCAGGTACAGGCACTCCCGGGTCACTTCCACCAGGCGCTGGGCGTGCTCCGGCACCTTGCCGATCAGAAACATCTTGCTGGTGTCGCCGTAGTAGCCGTCCTTGATCACGGTGATGTCGATATTGACGATATCGCCGGACTTGAGGATTTTCTTCTCCGCGGGGATGCCGTGGCACACCACCTGGTTGACCGAGGTGCAGATGGATTTGGGAAAGCCCTTGTAGTTGAGGGGGGCGGGGATGGCTTTCTGGACGTTGACCATGTACTCGTGGCAGATGCGGTCGAGCTCGGCGGTGGAGACTCCGGCCACCACATGCTCTTCGATCATTTCCAGCACCTCCGCCGCCAGCCGGCCGGCAACGCGCATTTTGTCCAGTTCGGCAGGGGTGATGATGGACACAGACATGGGCAATTTCCTGGTAAAAGGCGGCATTGTACCCAATCCAGGGTCGGGTATGAATCCGGCTTTGATCGGTGGCTCAAAGCCCTGAATACAGTGGGGGTATGGCGGCCGCTACAGCCCGCAAGCCTGTCGGTGGGTGCCGGCCCCTAGGCAATCCGCTGAAACTCTCCCTCCAGCACCCGCCCCCGGGGCTGGTCGGACAGGGGTTTGGCGTCGTCGCCCGCCACCAGGACCAGGGCCCGCAGGGCCTCCCCCAGGGCCACCGACAGGCCGTGTTCCGCCCGGTCCATGGCGGCCAGGGCCTGTTGCCGGCGCTGGGCGGGGGTCATCCCCGCCAGGTCGATACCCAGCTGCTGGGCGGCCTGGGCGAGAACCCGCTCCGCCAGCTGGTCGACGTCGTCCCGCAGCTGGCCCCAGTCACCCCCCAGCTGGCGGGCCAGCTGGAGATTCCTGCGGGTCTGGCGGATGGCAAAGCGGGCGGGGGCGGTGTAAAAGTCGAAGGTTTTGCGGGCGAGAGCGGCAAGCATCCGGACAACCTCGGGGCGGGTGGCGACTGGAGGCAAAGTGTAGCTCCCCGGCACCGGGATTGCCACTCCTTCCCCCTGCGCGCAGCCTGGGGTGCGTCCCCGATGGCGCTCGCTCACGTCTCGGCCGGTGGCCAACGGCCGGGCTGCACAGCACCATCCAGTCCCTGATCACGGGCCATCCGGGGCCATCCCCTTTTATCGTGTCCCGCCGCCATCCCCATCGGGCGCCGCCCCGGGGCGGGGGTGACGGGGTAAATTCTCCTTCATAGTCCGTGCCTTTTGTGGTATAAAGCGCGCCCCGGCGGACAATCCGGCGGGGTAACTTGAATCCACACACATACCGTCACAGCAGCAAAGGGTGCCCTCGGGTTTTGCGCTGGGGTATGTGGAGGCCTAACCCTACGAAAGCCAAAGGCTTTCCCGACACAGGTAATGACTATGACAACTGTCTCCATGCGCGACATGTTGCAGGCTGGTGTGCACTTCGGCCACCAGACCCGTTTCTGGAACCCGAAAATGTCCAAGTACATCTTCGGCGCCCGCAACAAGATCCACATCATCAATCTGGAACACACGGTTCCGGCTTTCAACGACGCTCTCGAGGTGGTGCGCAGTCTCTCCACCAAGGGCAACAAGATCCTTTTCGTCGGCACCAAGCGCTCTGCCCAGAAGTCGGTAGCCGAGCAGGCGGAGCGGGCCGGTATGCCTTTCGTCAGCCATCGCTGGCTGGGCGGCATGCTCACCAACTACAAGACCATCCGCGCCTCCATCAAGCGCCTGCGGGAGCTCGAGACCCAGAGTGCGGACGGCACCTTCCTCAAGCTGACCAAGAAGGAAGCCCTGATGCGCGCCCGCACCATGGAAAAGCTCGAGCGCTCCATCGGCGGCATCAAGGATATGGGCGGCCTGCCGGATGCCCTCTTCGTGGTGGATGTGGACCACGAGCGGATCGCCATCCAGGAAGCCAACAAGCTGGGTATTCCGGTAATCGGCATTGTCGATACCAACAGCAACCCCGATGGCGTCGACTATGTGATCCCCGGCAACGATGACGCCATCCGCGCCATCAAGCTCTACCTGACCGCCGTCGCCGACAGCGTGCTCGAGGGCAAGAGCCAGAGCAACACCGGCATTTCCCGCAATGAATTCGTCGAAGTCAGCGAACCTGCCGCCGCCGACGGTGCCGCGCAGGAATAAGCCGGCAGCACTGACTTGCCGCTGCGCCATGCAACTCAGTAATGAATGACCGAAAGGGGGCGCTGCCCCCTTTTTTCTAACTTTTTAGTGGATGTGAGGATATTCCCATGGCAGTGACTGCTTCCCTGGTAAAAGAACTTCGTGAAAGAACCGGCCTTGGCATGATGGAGTGCAAAAAGGCACTGGTGGAGAGTGGTGGCGATATCGAGAAGGCCATCGAAGACCTGCGCAAGTCCAGTGGCCTGAAGGCCGCCAAAAAGGCCGGGCGCACCGCCGCCGACGGCGTCGTGGCCCTGAAAGTGGCCGACGACGGCAGCTACGGAGTGCTGGTGGAAGTCAATTCCGAGACCGATTTCGTCGCCCGCGACGACAGTTTCCGCGCCTTTGTCGACTCGGTGCTGGCCAAGGCCTTCGCCACCCGCGAGCAGGACGTCGCCACACTGATGGCCGGGGAGCTGGAGAGCGCCCGGGAGGCCCTGGTGCAGAAGATCGGTGAAAACCTTTCCGTGCGCCGGGTGGCCCTGGTGGAGGCGCCGGTGGTGGGCGGCTATGTCCACAGCAACAACCGCATCGCCGTGCTCACCGCCCTCAGTGGCGGCGGTGACGAGCTGGCCCGGGACGTGGCCATGCATGTGGCCGCCGCCAACCCCCAGGTCAACAAGCCCGAAGACATGCCTGCCGAGATCCTGGAAAAGGAAAAGGAAATCATCCGCGCCCAGCCGGACATGGCCGGCAAGCCGGCGGAAATCGTCGAAAAAATGATGGGTGGCCGGATCAGCAAGTTCCTCAAGGAAGTCAGCCTGGTGGAGCAGCCCTTTATCAAGGATCCCGACACCAAGGTGGGCGCCCTGGTAAAAAATGCTGGCGCCGACATCACGGGTTTCGTACGCTTTGAGGTTGGCGAAGGCATTGAGGTGGAAAAAACCGATTTTGCCGCCGAGGTCGCAGCCCAGGTTAACGCCAGCAAGTAAGCTGTATACTCGTTCAACTTGATATTGACGAAGGTGTCGGTCGGATTTGGCCGCTGCGCTTTGCGGGCCGCGCTGAAGTATGCGTATCCGACACCGTCCCGGATTCAGCCCCGGTTGGCTTGGGCTGCCCTCAGCGCCGCCCCCGAGGGCGGGGAGCGGGGTGGCCAAACCCGGCCCGGGGGTGAACCCGCAGATATCAAATTGAAGGTTCACTGTAACTGTTCAGCACTTCCCCACAGCGCACGCTAGTGAGCACCAGTGCTGAATGGTTGCGGTTCACTACACCCGTTGCCAACACGGAGAGACCATGCCCGACGTCAAGGCCAAGGACAAGAAATACAAGCGCATCCTGCTGAAGCTGAGCGGTGAAGAGCTGATGGGTTCCGAGTCCTTCGGCATTGATCCCAAGATTCTCGACCGCATGGCCCTGGAAATTGGCCAGTTGGTGGGTATCGGCGTCCAGGTCGGCTTGGTGATCGGCGGCGGCAACCTGTTCCGTGGTTCCGCCCTGCAGGCGGCGGGCATGGAGCGGGTCACCGGTGACCACATGGGCATGCTGGCCACGGTGATGAATGCCCTGGCCATGCGCGACGCCCTGGAGCGCACCAATATCTCGGCGCGGATCATGTCCGCCATCCCCATGAGCGGCGTGGTGGATCACTACGATCACCGCAAGGCGGTGCGCTGCCTGGCCCATGGCGAGGTGGTGATTTTCGCCGCCGGTACCGGCAACCCCTTCTTTACCACGGATTCCGCCGCCTGCCTGCGGGGCATTGAGATCGCCGCCGACCTGGTGCTCAAGGCCACCAAGGTCGACGGTGTCTACTCCGACGACCCCATGAAAAATCCCGCTGCCACCCTCTACACCCACCTCACCTACGACGAGGTGCTGGACAAGAAGTTGGGTGTCATGGATCTGACTGCCATCTGCCTGTGCCGCGAGCACCGCATGCCGCTGCGGGTATTCAGAATGTCCAAGCCCGGCGCGCTGCTGAATATCGTGGTCGGCGGCGAGGAAGGCACCCTGATCGAGGAACATTGACCATGATTGAAGATCTCAAAGTTGACGCCAAAGAGCGCATGACCAAAAGCCTCGAGGCCCTGACCCATGCCCTCAACAAGATTCGCACCGGCCGCGCCCACCCCAGTATTCTCGACACCGTGATGGTGCCCTACTACGGGGTGGACACCCCTCTCAGCCAGGTGGCCAACATCAATGTCAGCGACGCCCGGATGCTGTCGGTGGT
>CAZWUP010000138.1:0-7520 GCA_964637045.1 uncultured Porticoccaceae bacterium
GGGGCAGAAGAGCTGTCGTCGATTTATCGTATGGCTGTGGATGAAGAACTGGAGGCAAAAGAATGAAAACCGAAGGACTTCTGGAGGCTGCGGCCAAAGCCGCACGCAAGGCATATGCACCGTATTCAAACTATAGAGTGGGCGCGGCACTGCTTTGTGCCGATGGAAAGGTATTTACCGGATGCAATGTGGAAAACGCTTCGTATGGTCTGACGGTATGTGCAGAACGCACAGCGGTTTTTTCTGCCATTATTGCCGGCCGGCGCGATTTCGTGGCGATGGCTGTCGTGGCGGACGGTGGTGGCCATCGACCCCGCGGACTACCAGGACAACAGGGTGGAGGCCCCCAGGATTGCCTCGGCCCCGGCGCAGGGGGCGGGGGGCGCCTATCTCCAGGTTGGCGCATTCTCAACCCCCAATGCCGCCGAAACCTACCGCCGTCAGGCCCTGGGACAAACCCGCTACCCGGTGGAGATTCGTCGCGGCCGGGCCTCGGGCAAAACCCTGTTCAAGGTTCTGGTGGGCCCCTTCGATGACCACGGGCGCCTGCTGGCCGCCCAGGACGCCCTGCGCCGCACCGGCAACCTGAACTCCTTTGTGGTCTATGACTGAGGCCCATCGCCAACGGGTTCACGTCATATCCCGGTTGCCCATGGTAGAATTGCGCCCAGATTTTCCCCTCTCCCGAAAAAGTCACCCAAGCGAGCAGGAACCCACGGCATGCTGAAGACGTTAACCAACACTGGACTTGTGATCACTCTCGCCCTGCTGGCGACCCTGAGCCGCGCCGAGCTGCTGATGCCCGCGCCGCCGGAGATCGCCGGCACCGGCTGGATCCTGATGGACGCCAATACAGGTCATGTGATCACCGAGCACAACGCCCGGGAAAAGCTGCCGCCCGCCAGTCTCACCAAGATGATGACCAGCTATATCGTGTCCAAGGAAATCGAGAGTGGGCGCATCAAGGAGGACGACAAGGCCAGGGTCAGTGAATACGCCTGGAAGACCGGCGGCTGGGCCAGCGGCAGCTCGGTGATGTCGCTGCTGCCCAACAGCGAGGCCACCATCATCGACCTGTTGCGGGGGGTGATCATCCAGTCCGGCAACGACGCCTCCATCGTCCTCGCCGAGCACATCGCCGGCTCCGAGGCGGCCTTTGCCGACATTATGAACCAGCAGGCCGAGTTGCTGGGGATGGTGGACTCCCACTTTGAAAACTCCACCGGCCTGCCCGGGGACAACCACCTCACCACCGCCTACGACATGGCGCTGATGGCCCAGGCCCTGATCCGGGATTTTCCCGAGCACTACAAGATCTACTCGGAAAAATACTTCGAGTACGACAACCACCGTCAGCCCAACCGCAATCGCCTGCTGTGGCGCGACAGTGACGTGGACGGGGTCAAGACCGGCCACACCCAGGCGGCCGGGTACTGCCTGGTGGCCTCCGCGGTGAAGGACGGCATGCGCCTGATTTCCGTGGTGATGGGCACCAACAGCGAAGAGATCAGGGCGCGGGAGTCCCAGACCCTGTTGAACTACGGTTTCCGCTATTTTGAGACCGCCAAGCTGTTCAGCGCCGGTCAGGTGCTGGTGGACAACAGCCGGGTCTGGTACGGTGATCGGGACTATGTGAACCTGGTGGCCAGCGAGGACATTTACGCCACCATTCCCCGGGGGTCCAAGGAGCTGCTGCAAACCGACGTCCAGGTCGCCCCGGTGCTCAAGGCACCCCTGGAGCAAGGGCAGGAGCTGGGCCGCGCCAAGGTGACCTACGAGGGGGACCAGCTTGCGGATATTTCCGTGGTGGTCGCCGAAGCAGTCCCGGAGGCGGGCATTTTCAGCCGCCTGTGGGACGCCATCATGCTGTTTTTTATCAATCTGTTTGCCCCATGACCGACCCTGAAGCCCCAAAAATTGAATTTCCGTGCGCCTATCCTGTCAAGGTGATGGGCTATGCGGGCAGTGATTTTCACGCCCACGTGATCACCGTGATGACCCGCCATGCCCCGGGTTTCGACCAGACTGCGGTCACTGTCCGCGACAGTCGCAACGGCAAGTTTCAGGCCATCACGGTGACCATCACCGCCACCGGCAGCGACCAACTACAGGCCATTTTCGAGGACCTCAAAACCAGTGACAAGGTGCAGATGGTGCTTTGAGCACCGGGCCACGCCATGAGCCAACTCTGGGTGAGACAGCTGGGTCGCCAAACCTACCAGCCCGTGTTTTCCGCGATGAAGGCGTTCACCGAGGGCCGTGACGAGGGGACCCCGGACGAGCTCTGGTGGGTGGAGCACGAGCCCGTATTTACCCAGGGCCAGGCGGGGCGGGCGGAGCACCTGTTGATGCCGGGCAATATTCCCGTGGTGCAGGTGGATCGCGGCGGCCAGGTGACCTACCACGGCCCCGGCCAGATCGTCGGCTACCCGATGATGGACCTCAAGCGCCTGGGGATCGGCGTGCGCCAGCTGGTCACCGCCCTCGAGAACTGCATGATCGACGCCCTGGCCCACTGTGGCATCGCCAGTTATGCCCGCCCCGATGCCCCGGGGGTCTATGTGGCGGATGACCGCGGTGGTCACCGCAAAATCGGCTCCCTGGGTATTCGCGTGCGCCGGGGGTGCAGTTACCACGGGCTGTCCCTCAATGTGGCCATGGACCTGTCCCCCTACCAGCGCATCAACCCCTGTGGTTACCAGGGGCTGGAAATGACCCAGGTGCAGGATCTGGTGGCGCCCGGTGCCATGCCCACCGCGCTGGAGCTGGAAGCCAGTATGCAGGCTTCCCTGGTGGCCGCGTTGGGTTATCGCAGTCAGCACAGGGTGGCGGAACCCACAGCCATTCTCGAGGAGTTGAAGGTATGAGCACCACCGACATTGCGCCGGTAAAGCGCACCCGCCGCGCCGTCGCCGGGGAAAAGCTGCGGGGCGCCGACAAGGTGGAAAAAATCCCCGTCAAGGTGATTGCCAGCGACGCCGTCCAGCGCAAGCCGGACTGGCTGCGGATTCGCATCAGCGCCTCCCCCAGGGTGGACAAGATCAAGGAGATATTGCGCCGCAACAAGCTGGCCACCGTCTGTGAAGAGGCCTCCTGCCCCAATCTCAGCGAGTGCTTTGGCGGCGGCACCGCCACCTTTATGATCATGGGGGAGATTTGCACCAGGCGCTGCCCGTTCTGCAATGTCGGCCACGGCAAGCCCCTGGCCCTGGACAGCGCTGAACCCCGCCACCTGGCCCAGGCCATTGCCGAGATGGGGCTCAACTATGTGGTGATCACCTCCGTCGACCGGGACGACCTGAGGGACGGCGGTGCCGGACACTTTGCCGATTGCATTCGCGAGGCCAGGGCCCTGTCCCCCGGGCTGCAAATCGAGATTCTGGTGCCCGATTTTCGCGGCCGCATGGAGCCCGCCCTCGACGCCCTCAGCGCCGAGCCGCCGGATGTCTTCAACCACAATATGGAAACCGTGCCCCGCCTCTACCGTGAGGCCCGGCCCGGCGCCAACTATCGCTGGTCCCTGAAGCTGATGCAGGACTACAAGGCCCGCAATCCGCGGGTGCCCACCAAGTCCGGGCTGATGGTGGGCCTTGGGGAAACCCGGGACGAGCTGCTGCGGGTGCTCGACGACCTGCGCGCCCACGATGTGGAAATGCTCACCATCGGTCAGTACCTGGCCCCCTCCCGGGAGCATCTGCCGGTGGCGCGCTTTGTCCACCCCGACGAGTTTGCCGAATACGCCGAGTACGCCCAGGGCATTGGCTTCAAGCAGGTGGCGTCCGGTCCCCTGGTGCGGTCGTCCTATCACGCAGACAAGCAGGCCAGGGGGGAGGAGGTCAAATGAACGAAGACAACAGTGCAACCAGGGATATCGAGGCGGCTGTATTCCGCCGCCTGCTGCAACACCTGGACCAGCGCAAGGACGTCCAGAACATCGAGCTGATGAATCTGGCGGGCTTTTGCCGCAACTGCCTGGCCAAGTGGTATGTCAGCGCCGCCGCCGAACGGGGTGAGTCCCTGGAGTACGAGGCCGCCCGGGAGATCGTCTACGGCATGCCCTACGGTGAGTGGAAGGCCAGGTATCAGGGGGCGGCGACAGAGGAGCAGTTGGCGGCCTTTGAAGGAAAGAAGTAAGTGGCAATGGAATGGCGCTGAATTGAGGTGCCTAATATTGAAACTCGTTTATTGCGAAACATCACGATGGCAACGGGAGCAATGTTTCGATACCAACAGGTTTCAACACTAGGTGCTTCGTAGTCCGGCCGCAGCCCCGCCACTGGGCTGCGGCCTCGAAGCATTGTTGGCCTTACACAGAAGTCAGATTCAAAGGCAACAGGTCGGTGGTGGCCCAGGGCAGAGGTTTCCAGCACCGGCACGCGTATATCCCTGTCGCCGACGCTGCTGGAAACCTCTGCCCTCGACCCCAAAGTGACGCCCCAATTTCCGACATGTGAGTCATTCAGTGCCAGTCAAATAAGGGGGGATCAGTCGTCTGTTATCCGCGCTACTGACCGCCTGTGCAAAGCGCTCTGCCGAGAGGTATTCCCCATGAACCTGGTGTGGTTCCGCAACGATCTTCGCCTCACCGACAATCCGGCCCTGTGGCACGCCACCGACCAGGGTCCCAGCGCCGGGATCTTTTATCTCACCCCCTGCCAGTGGCAGTCACATCGGATGGCCGGTTGCCGGGTGGACTTTATTCTCCGCTCCCTGAAAACCCTTCGCGCCGAGCTGGCGGCCCTGGGTATTCCTCTGCTGGTGCGCCAGCTGGACAGCTTCGCCGATATCCCCGGCGATCTGCTGGCCCTGTGCCGCAAGGCCGCAGTCCGTCAGGTATTTTGGAACCACGAGTATCCCCTGGACGAGGTGGTCCGCGACCGGGCCGTGGCCCAGGCACTGGAGGGCGAAAACATTGGCGTCAAGCGCTTCCACGACCGGGTGATCGCCGCCCCGGGGGCGGTGGTCAAGGACGACGGCGAAGCCTATCGGGTATTCACCCCATTCAAGAAGACCTGGCTGCGGCTCCTGGACCAGGGGTTGCCGGAACTGTTCCCGGCCCCCGCTTCCCAGGCCCCCCTCGAGCTGGAGACCGGGGTCATCCCCGACCGGCTGGCGGGCTTTGATACCACGGTCGATGCCGGCCTCTGGCCCGCTGGTGAGGCGGAGGCCCAGGGACGCTTGAACACCTTTATCAATACCGCCCTCGACCACTACCATCGGGACCGGGACCTGCCCGCCGTGGCCGGCACCTCCAGCCTTTCCCCCTACCTGGCCATCGGCAGTATCTCCCCCCAGCAGTGTCTGCTGGCGGCCCTGGCGGGGCCCCGGGGGCAGGGGGCAGACACCTGGATCGGCGAACTGATATGGCGGGACTTCTACCAGCATATCGTCTGGCACTACCCCAGGGTGTGCAGGGACCTGCCCTTCAAGGAGGAAACCGACAGGGTGCCCTGGCGGGACGACAGGACAGACCTGGAAGCTTGGCAGCGCGGCCAGACCGGCGTACCCCTGGTGGATGCGGGGATGCGCCAGTTGCAGCGCACCGGCTGGATGCACAACCGGGTGCGCATGGTGGTGGCCATGTTCCTGAGCAAGAATTTGCTGCTGGACTGGCGCCTGGGGGAGGGCTACTTTATGGCCAATCTGATCGATGGCGATTTCCCCGCCAACAATGGCGGCTGGCAGTGGAGCGCCTCCACGGGCACCGACGCAGTGCCCTATTTCAGGATCTTCAACCCCTTTACCCAGGGGCAGCGCTTCGATCCCGAGGCCCGCTATATCAAGGAATTTGTACCCGAGTTGCGGGGCCTGGCGGCGGCTGATATCCATCGACCGGCGCGTTTGGCGAAGCTCAAGCCGCCGGGCTATGGGGCGCCACTGGTGGACCTTTCCCGCTCCCGGGAGCTGGCCCTGGCGGCGTTTCGCTCCCTGTGAAAGGGGTGGACAAGGTAAAATTTCGCTGGCACCCAAATTGCTGGCAAAAAGATACTGTCCCTCTATAGTTAGGGGAGCAGGATACGGGGAAGATTGGAGAAAGGTGTATTTATGTCGTTGAGTAATTTTTCCGCCATGTTGACCGACTGGGAACAACATGCCGCTGAGGAAAGGTCAAAAATCAAAAAGGAGATCAGCTACTTTGCCGTGGACGACGTCAAGCTGAGGGCGTTGGGGGAGGTGTACCGACTGCCCTTCGACGAGGTGGTGGCCAATCTGATCCACCAGGCGCTGTTGGAGGTGGAAGAGAAAATGCCCTATATCCCTGGCGACAGGGTCATCCGGGTGGAGGAGGGTGCCCCGGTGTACGAGGATGTCGGCCCCATGGCCAGATATCTGGCGGCCCAACAGCAGCTGAAGGCCGAAGCCTAAGCCCAGCCTGGCTGCTGCAGGTTTCGTCACTCCCGCCGCGCCGTTACTGCTCCTTCAAATAGGGATGCTGGTTCTTCAGCAGCTGGATATCCCGCTGGATCTGGTCCAGCTCAGGGCTGTCACCAACACTGCTCTTGAGTTCCAGCAACTCGGAATTCATATTGCGGCGGAATGAGTCGATGGCCTGGATGGCCTGCTCCGTGGTGGCCAGGCGCTGGTCGGTTTTGCTCCGCCACTGCACGATGGAGGACTCCACCGACCCCGCCTTGGCCAGGGCGGATCTGGCACTGCCCTCGAGTTCATCCATGCCCAGCTTGATGGCCAGAACCTCCTTGCGCAGGTTGGCCAGGTCGCTGTCCAGCTTGCCGGTGGCGGCCTTCACCGCCGCTTCCGCATCCTTGGCGGCCACAGTACCGGCTGCGATCTTCTGGTCGTAGGCCGCCACCTGGGATTTCAGGGCAGCGGCGTCCTCCTGCACCAGGGCCATATCGTCCACCACCTTTTTGCGCGCCGCCCACAACTTGTCGATTTCGGCAAAGTGGGTGGCGAGTTTCTCCTCGTGGGCCGTCAACGTCTCCCCCTGTTGCTGAAGGCGCACCGAGAGGGCTGCGCCGGACTGGTTAAGGGATTCGTCGGTGGAATCAATTTTGCCTTGCAGGTCATCAAACTGCTGTTGCAGGGTGGCGACGGAATTCACCAGCATCAGGTTCATGCCCACCAGGGCGATACTGGTAACCAGCAGGATGGCCACGAGAATCTTCAACCCGGCACCCACGCCCCCTCCGGTGCTTCTGGGGGGCGGTGGCGGCGGGAGGTCCTTGGGCTTTTTCTGGGGCGGTGGCGGTGACGGACGCTGGTTGCTGCCGATGCGGTGGTCCCGTTCGGGAACAAAGGGTTCCATACTCTCTAACCTGATGTGACTCGCGACGGCGCGGATTGTACACCCATCCCAGGCCGGGAATGTAGATGGCCGTCACGGCCCGGGATTGGCTATTGGGTCACCCCCTGAGCTAAAATGGCCGCCGTCCACCCCCTCGATTATCCCACCTCTCTTGCTCAGGCCAGATTCATGTCAGCATCCCCGAAAAAAGTCGGCTTTATCTCCCTCGGTTGCCCCAAGGCCCTGGTGGACTCCGAGCGCATCCTCACCCAGT
>CAZWUP010000139.1:0-7517 GCA_964637045.1 uncultured Porticoccaceae bacterium
CGTACCCGCGACAAAATCAGCCGGAATAATTCGGTCGCTTTCGCCGTATTCGGCGGTGGCCGCTACCCTGGGCAGCAAGCCTGCCCTGGTGATATTGGCGGTCTCCCGGTTGGCCAGATAGGCGGCGTTGGCGGCCCGCAGCTGGGGGTCGTTGTTCAGGGCCAGATCGAATATTTCCGCCAAAGTATCGGCAAAGCCGTAGGTCGGGGCCGCAAGGCAGGCCGCGAGGGTGAGGGTTCTCGCAAGTGTCTTCATGGGTTCTGTCAGGCTGAGGTGGCTGGAAATCGTGTATATGATAATACCCGGAGTGAGACGATCATACCCCATGGCTGGCGGGCTGTCTGTGGCTTTTACAGAACCTTACGCATCCAGTAAGGTTGCCCTTTGTGCCACTGGGGTCAAGTGACAATGTGTGAAAAACCGGGGTTTTCCCGCGCCGACGTCGAGGTCGTCGGTGAGGACCTGCTCTACAAGGGCTTTTTCAAAATGCTCGGTTACCGGGTTCGCCACCGCCTGTTTCAGGGCGGCTGGGGCAAGCCCCTCGCCAGGGAGTTGCTGTGGCGCCCGCGGGCGGTGGGGGTGCTGGTCTACGACCCGGACCGGGATCTGGTGGGCCTGGTGGAACAGTTTCGCATCGGCGCCCTCGACCACCCCGTCAGCCCCTGGCTGCTGGAGGTGGTGGCCGGCCTGGTGGAGGAGGGTGAGAGCCTGGCGGGCGTGGCGCGGCGGGAGTTGCTGGAAGAGGCGGGGCTGACCGCCACCAGGCTGATCCCCATTCACGATATCCTGCTCAGCCCAGGGGGCAGCAACGAGCGCATCGCCCTCTACTGCGGCATTGCCAGTCTGGCGGGGGGCAGCGGCGGTATTTTTGGCCTGGCGGAGGAGGGTGAGGACATCCGCCTCCATGTGGTGAGCCGCCCCCAGGCGCTGCAGGCCCTCGCCGACGGCCGCTGCGACAATGCCCCCCTGACCATTGCGTTGCAGTGGCTTGCGTTGCATCATGGCCAAATAGTCAGCGGTGCCCTCTGACCCTGACCCGGGACACCGAATCGAAAGGCGGTTGTGTGCGTTACAAGGTAGACCTGAAAAAATTCATGGCGGAGTGCGAAACCAACTACGTTCGCCTGCGCAAGCTGATGCCCAGGCTGGACACCGACGACAGTTGCGCCCTGGGACTGCCCGGCAGTGGCCGCCCGGTAATGCGCCTCGAGGTGCTGGAGCGTTCACCCTACACGGTGCTGCTGGCGATTCGCCAGCAGGGCACCCTGGCGGACAGCAACTGGCTGCCGGAGCCCTGCCTCAAGGTTCGCCTCTACCACGACGCCCGCCTCGCCGAGGTGGTGGCCTGTGCCGGGGTGCGCACTGTTTATCCCCGCTACCCCTACCCCAACAACCGGATGCATCAGCCGGATGAAAAGGCCCAATGGAACAGCTTCCTTTCCGACTGGCTGACGATGGCCATCGGCCACGGTTATTCAGTGGCCGAGCCCTGTGAATTTGTCGGTTAAGGTGGCCGCGATGTCGCCCGTGTTCAGCTAACAGGGAAGAGCAGCAGCATGGTGCGGACTCCACAGGGCAACGGCAACACCTCCTCCAGGGGGACGCGGGTCGCCCGCCTCATTCAGCTCACCGACTGTCACCTGGGCCCCTTTCCGGAATACCGGCTGGCGGGAGTGCGAACCCTGGCCAGCTTCGAGGAGGTGCTGGCGCGGATCGCCGCCGACCCGCAGCCCCCGGACCTGGTTGTCGCCACCGGGGACATTGCCGCCCACGGCTCCCCCGATGCCTACCTGGCCTTTGCCGAGCGCATGGGTGCCCGCGGGCTTCCCTATGCCTGGCTGCCCGGCAATCACGACGACTTTCAGCTGATGCAGGCCAGCCTGGGCGCCGCCGCCCCCTACCGCCCGTTGCTGGAAGTGGCCAACTGGCGGCTGCTGCTGCTCAATACCGCGGTACCCAAGGCCGTTGGCGGCAACTTGGCGGCGGCCGAGCTGGAGCTTGCCACCGCCACCCTGGCCCGGGAAGCGGGGCAGCCGGTGGCGGTCTTTATGCATCACCCCCCGACGGCCGTGGGCTGCCGCTGGCTGGATCGCCAACAGGTGGCCAATGGCGGCACCCTGGCGGAAATCCTTGTTCGCCACGACACTGTGGGGGCGGTGTTTTGCGGCCACATTCACCAGCAGGCAACCCTGGACTATGCCGGTACCGTGCTCCACGCCACTCCCTCCACCTGCTTCCAGTTTGCCCCCCACAGCGACGACTTTGCCGTGGATACCCGGCCCCCGGGCTACCGCTGGATCGACCTCTACGACAACGGCACCCTGGACACCGGCGTGGTGTGGATAGAGGACACCGGGGAAAAGGTGGACACCCAGGTTCATGGTTACTGAGTTTTGCTGTAACCTGCGCCCCCAACGGCGGAAAGCCCTGTGAACCTGCTCTACCTCCACGGCTTCAACAGCTCCCCCGCCTCCGCCAAGGCGCGCCTGACCGCAGCCTGGCTGGCTCGGGAGCGCCCGGATATTCGCTTTATCTGCCCCAGCCTGAGCCCCTACCCCCAGCGGGCGGCGGCGGCCATCGACGCCGCCGGCGAGGGCTTGGACTGGGCCGAGACCCTGGTGCTGGGCAGCTCCATGGGCGGCTTCTTCGCCACCTGGGTGGCGGAGCGGTTCCCCTGCAAGGCGGTGCTGATCAACCCCGCGGTGCGCCCCTGGCTGGGGCGGGAATACCTGCTCGGGGAGCAGGTCAACCACCACACCGGTGAGACCTGTGTCATCCGCCAGGGGGATATCGACGCGCTGGCCGCCTACGGGGTTGCCGCCATCTCCCGGCCAGAGCGGCTGTGGCTGCTGCTGCAAACCGGGGACGAGGTGCTCGATTACCGCCAGGCGGTGGACTTCTATCGCGGCTGTCGGATCACCGTGGAGCCCGGTGGCGACCACGGCTTCCAGGGTTTTGAGCGCCATTTGCCAGGTATCATCCACTTTTGGCAAGCACAGCAATAAGGCCCGCAGAATGTTGAAACCACCAGAGAGACTATGAGCAACTACACCGCCGAAGATATTGAAGTCCTCACCGGCCTCGACCCGGTGCGCAAGCGGCCGGGGATGTACACCGACACCAGCCGCCCCAACCACCTGGCCCAGGAGGTGATCGACAACAGCGTCGACGAGGCCCTGGCCGGACACGCCCGCAGGATCGATGTCATCCTCCACCGGGATGGCGCCGTCACCGTCAGCGACGACGGCCGCGGGATGCCGGTGGACATCCACCCGGAGCAGGGGGTGCCGGGGGTGGAGGTGATCCTCTCCACCCTCCACGCCGGGGGCAAGTTCTCCAACAAGAGCTACCAGTTCTCCGGCGGTCTCCACGGGGTGGGGGTGTCGGTGGTCAACGCCCTGTCCTCGCGCCTGGATGTCACCATCCGCCGCGACGGCCAGGTTCACCATATCGCCTTTGCCGGGGGCCACAAGGTCAGCGATCTCAAAGTGATCGACAGCTGTGGCCGGCGCAACACCGGCACCAGCGTGCGCTTTGTGCCGGACCCCAAGTATTTCGACACGGTGAAATTTTCCCTCTCCCGCCTGCGCCACGTGCTGCGGGCCAAGGCGGTGCTGTGCCCGGGGCTCGAAGTCACCTTCCTCGACGAGGCGAGCGGCGAATCCGACACCTGGCTCTACCAGGACGGCCTCGCCGACTACCTCAGCAGCGCCACCCGGGAGTGGGAGACCCTCCCGGCCCAGCCCTTCGTGGGTTCCTTCGCCGGCAAGACCGAGGCGGTGGACTGGGCGGTGCAGTGGCACCCCGAGGGCGGCACCCTGGTGCAGGAGAGCTACGTCAACCTCATTCCCACCGCCCAGGGGGGCACCCATGTCAACGGCCTGCGCACAGGCCTTCTGGAGGCCATGCGGGAGTTCTGCGAATTCCGCAACCTCTTGCCCCGGGGTGTGAAACTCACCCCCGACGATATCTGGGACCAGTGCAGCCACGTGCTGTCCTTCAAGATGAGCGACCCCCAGTTCTCCGGCCAGACCAAGGAGCGGCTGTCCTCCCGGGAAGCGGCGGCGTTCGTCTCCGGCATCGTCAAGGACGCCTTCAGCCTGTGGCTCAACCAGCACACCGCGGACGCCGAGAAGCTCGCCGAGATCTGCATCAGCAGTGCCCAGCGCCGCCTGCGCACCGCCAAGAAGGTGGAGCGCAAGCGGGTCACCGCCGGGCCCGCCCTGCCCGGCAAGCTGGCGGACTGCGCCAGCGGGGACGCCATGGCCTCGGAGCTGTTCCTGGTGGAGGGGGACTCCGCCGGTGGCTCCGCCAAGCAGGCCCGGGACCGGGAGTTCCAGGCCATCATGCCCCTGCGCGGCAAGATCCTGAACACCTGGGAGGTTGACGGCGGCGAGGTGCTCGCCAGCCAGGAAGTCCACGACATCGCCGTGGCCATCGGCGTCGACCCCGGGGCCGCCGACATGACCCAGCTGCGCTACGGCAAGATCTGCATCCTCGCCGACGCCGACTCCGACGGCCTGCACATTGCCACCCTGCTGTGTGCCCTGTTCCTGCGCCACTTCCGGCCCCTGGTGAGCGCCGGCCATGTATTTGTCGCCATGCCGCCCCTGTATCGCATCGACATTGGCAAGGACGTCTACTACGCCCTCGACGACAGCGAGCGCCAGGGCATCCTCGACCGCATCCAGGCGGAGAAAAAGAAGGGCAAGGTCCAGGTGACCCGCTTCAAGGGCCTGGGGGAAATGAACCCCCTGCAACTGCGGGAAACCACCATGGCCCCGGACACCCGCCGCCTGGTGCAGTTGACCCTCGACGACATCCCGGACGACGGCAGCCGCGGCACCGACGAGCTGATGGACATGCTGCTGGCCAAAAAGCGCGCCGGCGACCGCAAGCAGTGGCTGGAGGAGAAGGGCAATCTGGCGGATATCGAGTGAGTGGTCTGACGCTGGACGTCTGACGTCGGACGCTTGGCAGGTGCCAAGCCGAACTGCGCCACGGGTTGCAATTGCCGCTGCATCCGAGGGCGTGGCACCAAAAAGCGTCAGACGTCCAGCGTCAGACGTCAGACCCGCAAAAAACCACTAACAGCGCCGGAATCAACAGAGCCCGGCGCCAGCTGAACGGAACACCACCAAATGGGCAGTCAACAAAACGAGTTCGAACAGGTTTCACTGAAGACCTACGCCGAGAAGGCCTACCTGGACTACTCCATGTACGTCATTCTCGACCGGGCATTGCCCCATATCGGCGACGGCCTCAAGCCGGTGCAGCGGCGCATTGTCTACGCCATGAGCGAGCTGGGGCTCAAGGCCGGGGCCAAGTACAAGAAGTCCGCCCGCACCGTGGGGGACGTGATCGGCAAATTCCACCCCCACGGCGACGGCGCCGCCTACGAGGCCATGGTGCTGATGGCGCAGCCGTTTTCCTACCGCTATCCGCTGGTGGATGGCCAGGGCAACTGGGGCTCGCCGGACGATCCCAAGTCCTTTGCCGCGATGCGTTACACCGAGTCCAAGCTGGCGGCCTATGCCGAGGCGCTGCTCGGCGAACTGGGCCAGGGCACGGTGGACTGGAAGCCCAACTTCGACGGCACCCTGGAGGAGCCCATCGTGCTGCCCGCCCAGGTGCCCAATGTGCTGTTGAACGGCACCACCGGCATCGCCGTGGGCATGGCCACGGATATTCCGCCCCACAACCTGCGGGAGGTGGTTGACGCCTGTATCCATCTGCTGGACGCTCCCCGCGCCAGCGTCGCCGAGCTGATGCAGTTTATCAAGGGCCCGGACTACCCCACCGAGGCGGAGGTGATCTCCTCCCCTGACGATATCCGCACCCTTTACGAAACCGGCCGCGGTTCCCTGCGAATGCGCGCCATCTGGACCCGGGAGGACGGCGACATCATTGTCACCGCCCTGCCCCACCAGGCTTCCCCGGCCAAAATCCTGGAGCAGATCGCCGCCCAGATCCAGGGCAAGAAGTTGCCCATGGTGGAGGATTTGCGGGACGAGTCCGATCACGAAAATCCCACCCGGCTGGTGATCGTGCCCAGGTCCAACCGGGTCGATCTGGAGGCGGTGATGGATCACCTGTTTGCCACCACCGACCTGGAGCGCACCTACCGGGTCAACCTCAATATGATCGGCATCGATGGCCGCCCCGGCGTGAAAGCCCTCAACACCATCCTCAACGAGTGGAACGGCTTCCGCCTGGCCACGGTGCGCCGGCGCCTGGAATACCGCCTGGAGAAGGTGCTGGCGCGGCTGCATATCCTGGAAGGCCTGTTGGTTGCCTTCCTCAATATCGACGAGGTGATCGAGATTATCCGCTACCAGGACGAGCCCAAGGCGGAACTGATGCGCCGCTTCCACCTCAGCGATATCCAGGCGGAGGCCATCCTCGAACTCAAGCTGCGGCACCTGGCCAAGCTGGAGGAAATGAAAATTCGCGGCGAACAGGACGAGCTGGCCAGGGAGCGGGAACAGCTGGAAAAAATCCTCGCGTCCGAGGCCCGCCTCAAGTCCCTGGTCAAGAAGGAGCTGTTGGCGGTGGCGGAGAAATACGGCGACCAGCGCCGCTCCCCGCTGGTGCAGCGCAAGGAGGCGGAGGCGTTCAGCGAAAAGGATCTGTTGTCCACCGAGCCGGTCACTGTGGTGCTGTCGGAGAAGGGCTGGATCCGCGCCGCCAAGGGCCACGATGTGGACGCCGCCGGGCTGAGCTACAAGTCCGGCGACCGGCTGCAGGCGGCCATCAAGGGCCGCAGCAACCAGAATGTGATCATCCTCGACGCCACCGGGCGCGCCTATTCCCTGGCCGCCCACAGTTTGGCCTCCGCCCGGGGCCAGGGGGAGCCCCTCACCGGGCGTCTGAATGTACCCTCGGGGGCGGGGTTTTCCGGCATGGTGATGGGGGACGACCAGGGTCTGGTGCTGCTCAGCACCGATGCCGGCTATGGCTTTGTCGCCCGCCTCAGCGACCTGGAGAGCAAGAACCGCTCAGGCAAGGCGGTGGTCACCATTCCCAGCGGCGGCCGGGTCCTGGCCCCCAAACCCCTGGGCAACAGCGAGAACTGCCTGCTGGTGGCGGTGAGCAACGAGGGCCGGATGCTGGCCTTTCCGGTTGCCGAGCTGCCCCAATTGGCCCGGGGCAAGGGCAACAAGATCATCAGCATCCCTGCGTCCCGGCTGCAGAGCAGGGAGGAGTTCATGGTGGACGTGGCGGTGGTGGCCCCCGGGGAGCAGCTCTTTGTCTACTCCGGCAAGCGCCACCTCAATATGAACCTGGCGGATCTGGAGCACTACCGGGGGGAGCGTGGCCGCCGCGGCAACAAGTTGCCCCGGGGCTTCCAGAAGGTGGACCGGGTAGAGGTGAAGAGGTCGGACGTCTGAGGCTTTGGGCAGTGCGGGGACTGGGCATCATCGGGGCTCGACGGCGCAGGAACTCCCCCATACCCTGCTTTGTCAAGCGTCAAGCGTCAAGCGTCAGACATCAAACTACTGGGTGCTTCCTGGACT
>CAZWUP010000140.1:0-7485 GCA_964637045.1 uncultured Porticoccaceae bacterium
GCAGTGGTGGATTCGCCCCGGCCCCAGGCGGCCCTGGGCAATTTCAAAGCCCCGGCCCTCGCCGAGCAGAATATTGGCCACTGGCACCCGAACATTGTCGAACAGGAGTTCCGCATGCCCGGTGGGGGCATCGTCATAGCCAAGGGTGGTGAGGGGCCGCACGATGGTCAGCCCCGGGGTACCCTTGGGCACCAGAATCTGGCTCTGCTGAAGGTGGCGGTTGGCGTTGTCGGGGTCGGACTTGCCCATCACGATAAAGATCTTGCAGCGCTCGTACATGGCCCCGGTGATAAACCACTTGCGACCGTTGACGACGTATTCATCGCCGTCGCGAACGATGGAGAGCTGGACATTGGTGGCATCGCTGGAGGCCACATCGGGCTCGGTCATGGCGTAGGCGGAGCGGATCTCGCCGTTGAGCAAGGGTACCAGCCACTGCTCCTGCTGTTCCGGGGTGGCGTAGCGCATAAAGACTTCCATGTTGCCGGTGTCCGGCGCATTGCAGTTGAAGACCTCCGGACTCCACAGCACCCGGCCCATGATCTCCGCCAGGGGGGCGTACTCCTGGTTGGTCAGGCCACCGTGACCGGCGGGTACAAACAGGTTCCACAGCCCCGCCCCGCGGGCCTTGGTCTTGAGGTCCTCCACCAGGGGAACCGTGGAGAAACGGTCCTTGAGGCCGTTCAGCTGGCGGTGGTACTCGGCTTCGTTGGGGTAGATGTGTTCGTCGAAAAACGCCAGCAGGCGCTGTTCAAGATCGGCTTTGTCCACGGATACCTGATAGTTCACGGTTTGCCCTCGCACGGTGGTAGGAAAATATTGGCAGGCCCTGGAGTGTAAGGCCCCGGGCAGATTATTCAAATTGTGTCCAGTGGGCATTGCCGGGCAGAGACTGCGACGGATCCCCCCGGTGGGCCAAGGAAGAAAAACCACTGTATGTATTTACAGTGCCGAGGCGGCGACCTATTATGCTGTATGCCCATACAGCATTTGGAGTAACGCGCCATGTCCCAGCACAGCTCAGGTATTCTCAGTTTTCCCTTCCCGTGCACCGCCAGGCGCCAGCCGCCGGGGACACCTCCCCCTGGGGCGGAGCGCTGGGTCGACCTGTCGGGGCTCGGCCAACCCCACGCCAGCTATCTGCTGAGGGCCCCCCAGGCGCTGTCCCACCTGGGGGTGGCGGCCGGGGATTTGCTGGTTGTCGAGTATCCCACCGCATCCCCAGGGCCCCGGGGGGCGACGACCCGCCGGCAAGGGTCGCCACGGCGCCCGGATCTCGGCGGGGACCTCCCCCAGGCACTGCGGGAAGGGGCCGCGAGGGTGGTGCGGGTGTTCCCCGGAGCCAGCGGCCTCGGGTATGTCCACAATCTTCGCCCCCTGCGGCGCCGACAGTCCTGCGCCCAGGGATCCCGCTAACTGTTGGCCGCTTCGGAGTCCCGGTCAGCGGCCTCGTCGGCGCCGACCTGATGGGTCTCCACCCCGGGGTCGGGTTGTTTCTTGAACTGGTCCGCATCCAGAAACTGGAGCTTGATCACGGCGGACTGCCTGGCGGGGGCGATGCCCAGCACCAGCACATTGATCTTTTCCCGGTCCTGGATAACCCCTGGGATATGGACGATAAACTCCCGGGTCTCCTCACTGGTGAAGATGTTGAGATCCTCCTTCTTGGCCAGCTTGTTGGCGATGTTTCTCAGCATTTGCTGGAGGGCTATCTTGAACAGATGAAAGGTCAGGTGCCCGTCAAACTCCCGGTGGTCCAGGGACAGCTTGAGTTTGACCTTGGTTTTATCCGCGTCCTTGAAGGTCAGGGACACAAAGTCGACAATCTCGCCGTCGGCAATCTCCTTGTACATCTTGCGGGCTTTTTCCTTGTTGGCCCTGAAAAAGTAGGTGTCCAGCCCGTTCAGGGCCAGGGTCAACAACTGATCGACCCCAATAACCGGTTTGTTTGCCTCTGCCATGGTATTCTCCCCCTAGTGTCGCAGGCCGGAGAGTTTAACCCTGCCACCGGGTCCGCGCCACCGGGATCTCAACGGCGCAGCGCTTTGTTGATTTAACCGAACTTTCTTGATTTGGCGGAACTTTGATGTACCATCCGATCTAACCCAAGCAACCAAACCGGAGTTGAATACCCCTATGGAAACCAGGACCAACGCTGTTATCTCCAACACCCTCCCCGCCGAGGTCAGCAAGGTATTGCGCAACACCTACGCCCTGTTGGCCATGACCGTCCTGTTCAGCGCCGTTACCGCAGGCATCGCCATGGCGTTGAACGTGCCCTATCTGGGCCTGTGGACCCTGTTGCCCTACTTTGCCTTTCTGTGGCTGACGGAGAAGAACAAGGACAAAGCCTCCGGCCTGATCTGGGTATTCGCCCTCACCGGCTGGCTGGGGTTCACCATCGGCCCCATCATCAGTCATTACCTGAGCACCTCCGGCGCCGAGCCCGTGCTACTGGCCCTGGGTGGCACCGCGCTGATCTTCTTTGCCTGCTCCAGCTATGTGCTCACCACCCGCAAAAACCTGGGCTTTATGTCGGGCTTTCTGATCACCGGCCTGGTTGTCGCTTTCGTGGCCGCCATCGCCAATGTGTTCCTGCAGATTCAGGGCCTGGCCCTGGCCATTTCCTGCATGTTCCTGGTGATCTCCTCCGGCCTGCTGATGTGGCAGACCAGCGAGATCATCCACGGCGGTGAGCGCAACTACATTTCCGCCACCGTCACCATGTATGTGATGCTCTACAATATTTTCGCCAGCCTGTTGCACCTGATCGGCATGGGTGGCGACGACTGACAGGTCGCAATCTGTCGACAGGCGGCCACTTGGCCGCCTTTTTTCTGGCACCCGACTATGTACGATGTGGACGACGAAGGCTTTCTCGAGGACCCGGCTCACTGGAGCCGGGATTTTGCCATGGCTACGGCCGCCGGCGAGGGCCTGGTTCTCGGCCCCCAGCACTGGGAGCTGATCGAGGAAACCCGGCGTTTTTACGACGCCTACGGCTTCTCCCCCTCCATGCGTCCCCTGGTGAAATACATTGCCATCAACCTGGGGCCGGAAAAGGGCAAAAGCCTGTACCTGATGACCCTGTTCCCCCCCAGCCCGGCCCGCCAGCTGTGTAAACTGGCCGGGCTGCACAAGCCCAAAAACTGCCTTTAGAAACCGCTGATTACCCAGCAGGAGCAACCCATGGATCTCGAAAAAATGACCTGCGAACCCTGCCGGGGCGATTCCCGGGGGATCAAGAGTGGCGAGTATTCATCCTATTTGAACAACCTGCCGGGCTGGCAGATTGTTGCTGTCGACGGCGTCGACAGGCTCGAAAAGTCATTTACCTTCCACAGCTACCCCGCGGCGCTGAGGTTTGTCCAGCAGGTGGGTGAGGCCGCCGATGGGGAAGACCATCACCCGGTGATGGAAATCAGCTGGGGCAAGGTCAAGGTCACCTGGTGGACCCACGCCATCGACGGCCTGCACCGCAACGATATGATCATGGCGGCGCGCACCGAGGCCCTTTACCGGACCCTGGCGGGCCACGGGGAAAGTTAGGTCACCGCCACCTTCGCCACCTGACGTCGCAAGTGGCTGCCGGATTACAGGCTGTCAGTCCGCAACCACAGCGCTCACTTCCTCGGAATACCTTTCCATATTGGCGCACCACTGTGCCCGGCTGTCACCAGGAACCGACGCCCCCACACAGGTGACCCCCATATCCGCCAGGGCGCCGATGCGATCGATCTCCGCCTGGGGATGCCAGTCCGGAGTTGACGGCCCCAGGCCCTCCACCGAGATGGCGGGCACCGGTTTGCCCACCTTTTCGGCGTACTCCTTCATGTAGAGAATCCCCGCCGCAAGATCCTCATTGCCGGCCAGGGTGGCGGTGCGGGCGGTGGCGGCCACCTGGGAATTGGGGGGTGTGTAGAAGGGCAACCAGGCATCGCCATAGTCCACCGCCCGGCGAATGGCGCGCTTGGAGTTACCCCCCAGCCACAGGGGCGGATGGGGTTGCTGGGCGGGACGGGGCAGAATGCGGTTGCCGCGGGCGCTGTACCCCGTGCCCTCGAAGCTGAATTCGTCCTCGCCCCAGGCTGCCTTCATGGCACCCAGGTATTCATCCGCCAGGTCGTTGCGGGCGTCGAAATCGACGCCGAGGGCCCGGTACTCCCCCTTCAGGTAACCGGCCCCCATGCCGAGGATCACCCGGCCACCGGAGTTGTAATCCAGGGCGTTGACCGCCCGCACGGTAATGAAGGGGTTGCGGTAGGGAATCACCAGCACCGCGGTTTGCAGGCGCACCCGCCGGGTGTGGGCCGCCACCAGGGACAACATCACAAACGGGTCCTGGGCGTAGTGGCCACCGGCGTCCAGCCAGCGCCCCGTCGGGCAGGGATGGTCTGTCACCCCGCAGGCATAGAAGGCCGAGGCATCCACCCGGCGGGCAATTTCCGCCACCGCATCGGGGCCGCAGAACTCCTCCCCGGCGGCAATATTGTCAAAGGGCAGCATAATGGTGGTTTTCATGGCTTCTCCACTACTTGGTGAAGGACTCGATGGTCCTGCGGATATCGTCGGTGGAGAAGGACTCCTGCTCGGCGGCACAGGCAAAGGGGCCCACCAGCAAAGCCGCCTGCTGCAGGTGCAGGTTGACGGCGCGCTTGGTTTCCTCCAGGGCCTGCTGGGGCTTGGCCGCCAGCTTCTTGGCCAGCCCCACGGCCCTGTCCATCAGCTCTGCGGCGGGCACGGCGAAGTTGGCCAGTCCCAGTTCGACGCACTCCTTGGCGGGGATCCGCTCACCGGTGAGCAAATAGTACTTGGCCTTGAGAATACTCATAAACAGGGGCCACTGAATGGCGCCACCGTCACCGGCGACAAGGCCGATATCCACATGGGGGTCGGACATAAAGGTGTTGTCGGCAATCAGCACAATATCGCAGGAGGTGGCAACACTGCAGCCAAGGCCCACCGCTGGGCCGTTGACGGCGGCGATAATGGGCTTGTGGCACTCCAGCATGGCATTGAGCAGGCGCTGGGCGCCGCGCATGGCGTCGCGGCGAAACTGCAGACTTTCATAGCTGCGGATAAAGTTCGGCACATTGCCACCGGCGGAAAAGGCCGAGCCGGCCCCGGTGAGGACGATGGCGCGAACCTCCTGATCCATGGCCAGGTGATTCCACACCTCCTGCATGGCCAGGTGCAGCTCATCGCTGAAGGCATTCTTGTTGTCGGGGCAGTTCATGGTGAGGATGGCCACCGGGCCATCGCGCTCGATTATCAGGTCGTTGGTGGGCATATAGGGCATTGCGGGGAACTCCATTATAGTGGCGGCGGGCTTGGTAGTCGGGGCCTGGCAACTGGGCCAATAGCTGACTGTTTGTCATTTATAACTTTATAGGATGCGGCCCTCGCCGACAACTGGTTTGTGCTGGTGGCTGGCAACTTCACCACCGCCGGTTGACCACACCCGGCAGGCCAGCGCCGATTCCAGCTTGCGCTGCCGCGGCACTTCACCTTAAGCTGATACACCATCAGCTATTGGCAACACTATTCCCAACCATTGCTGTCCCACAAATACCTGGAGCCCCCTCAGGAAAACTCAGCGTGGCGCTACCTTTACCGGTGGCCACCGGAAAAACTGTGGGACGGCACTGATTCCCAATAAAACCTGGAGGAAACGTCCATGGACTATCAATTGACGGGCAAGCGGGCCCTGGTCACCGGCAGCAGCTCGGGCATCGGCGCCGGCATTGCCAGATACCTGGCCGCCGAGGGCGCGGCGGTGGTGATCCACGGCCGCGACGCGAAACGGGCCGAGGCGGTGGCTGCCAGCATCATCGACCAGGGTGGCACCGCCGCGGTGGCCCTCGGCGACCTGGCTGTGGACGCCGGTGCCGCGGCGGTGGTCGAACAGGCCCGAGCCGCCTTTGACGGCATCGATATCCTGGTCAACAACGCTGGCGGTGGCGCCGAGGTGGCGGACAAATCCTGGTTCGCCATGCCCCTCGCCGAGTGGGAGGCCAGCTGGCAGAAGAACGTGATGGCCGCCGGGCGCCTGATCCACGCCCTGGCACCGGCCATGGCCGAGCGGGGCTGGGGGCGCATCATCCAGATCTCCACCAGTGCCGCCACCACCCCCACTTCGGCCCAGCCCGACTACGGCCCCAGCAAGGCGGCCCTCAACAACCTGTCCCTGGGCCTGTCCAAGGCCCTGGCCAACACCGGGGTCACCGTCAACACCATTTCGCCGGGGATGATTCACACCGAGGGCCTGGACAAGTTCCTCGCCGCCTTCGCCGCCAAACGGGGCTGGGGGGACGACACCGCCAGGGCGATGGAGTACATCCTCAAGGGCACCGGCCAGACCGTGAACCGGGTCGGCCGGGTGGAGGATATCGGCTACGCGGTGGCCTTTCTCGCCAGCCCCCTGGGGGACTTTATCAACGGGGTCAACCTCAAGGTGGACGGGGGGATTTCCCCCTCCCTCGGCTGAAGGCTCAGAACATGGAGCGGTGGTGGCCGCCGTCCACCTCGATCCACTTGCCGGTGATAAAGCCGGCGAGATCCGAGCACAGGTAGGCGACCGTGGAGGCGATCTCCTCCGGCAGGCCCATGCGCCCGGCGGGGATCCCCGCCACCTTGCGCATCCACTCGGCGCGCTCGGCCTCGGTGGTCAGGCCGGCATTGTTCTTCAGGTAGGCGAAGGCGTTTTCGGTGGCGATCCAGCCCGGCGCCACGGTGTTCACGGTAATGCCGAAGCGGGCGTACTCGTCGGCCACGGTCTTCAGCAGGCCCACGGTGGATGGCCGCGTGGTGTTGGCGATGGCGTGGTGGATGGTGCCCTGGGGCTCCTTGGCAGTGGCCGAGCCGATGTGTACGAAGCGTCCCCAGCCCGCCGCCTGCATGGCCGGCAGCACCGCCTTCAACAGGTGAATCTGGCTCAGGGTGTAGGTGTTGAAGGAGTCCAGGTAATGCTGAATGTCGTCGATGTCGGCGAAATCCCCGGGCACATTGTGCTTGCTCTGGCCAATGACGATCAGCGGCTCGCCAAAGGCGGCGCGCAGGGTCGCCAGGGCCTCTTCCACCCCGTCCCTGGTGGTGATGTCGGCGCGGATACCCAGGGCCTGGCCGCCCTGGGCCGCAATGGCCGCCACCGTGGCGTCGATATCCCCCTGGGTGCGCGCCACCACCCCCACCTTGCAGCCCTCCGCCGCCAGCATATCGGCGACGATGCGGCCGATGCCCTTGGTGCCGCCGGCGAGAAATACGGTTTTATCCCTGATGCCAAAATCCATGGTGCCTCCTGGTGTCGTTGGTTATTGGTCGTTGCTTGCGAACTGTTCAGCGCCTGGGGGCGCTGCCGAGTTGCACGTTTCACGTTTCACGTTGCACGTGGGCCGTGGGAGTCAGCCCGGCCAGCACCGGGTTGCTGCCAACAAAACACTGAAACCCGCCGAGGCTTGGCGTCACTGCAATTACGTGCAACGTGCA
>CAZWUP010000141.1:0-7458 GCA_964637045.1 uncultured Porticoccaceae bacterium
CGCAAAACCGTTGCCATCGTGATGTTTCGCAATAAACGAGTTTCAATACTAGTGGTCAGCAAACAGTTGGTGAAATTGATGGCAGGCGACATTAGTGTGGGCAAGTGAGACCATATGGCTGCACTCAAGCAGCTTCACAGGCTATTATTGTGGCTTCTCTAGGAACTGCATTAATTCTTGTCTGTGGAGTTGCTGCAAGTCGCTAACTGCTTGCCGGATCGTCCGAGCATCTACTCCAGAAGCTTTCATTTCCTGCTGCAAGGTCTGGCGGGCATGCTGCTGGCTTTTTTTAAGGGCCGCCAAACTTTCTCGCTGGCCTTTTCTTTGCTCTACGATGGCAGCTTGTTCTTCCCGCTGCCTCTCTCTTGCTTGCCTATAGACTTCAACCTGCTGCCTAACAGCCTCCTCTCTTGCTTCCGATCTTTCTCGGGATTGATCACTTAACTCCTTATTCAGGCGTCCACTGTATTCTTCAGCCTTCGCGTAATAGAGCTGCGCCCGCCGCATGCTCGGTGGGCAATTTGTATATCCTTCAGGCCCCAGATAGGCGACTGGGCTAGTTAAATCATTTTCAACGGCAACATCATCAAGCCATTCGGGTGCTGCGTCTTTCCAAAAATAATAAGATCGTGGATAAGCGGCACTTCCGTAATAACACTGCAAAATTTTTGGCGATGAAGTGTCACCACTGAGCTTTTGCAAACGTGGACCAGGCTTTGACGAGTAATAGAGGAAGGTAGCCAAGTCTACAGCTCTCTCCCGTATCAGAGCCAGACTACCATCTGACGCCAGAAGATCTGTGGGTTCAGAGATCAATCCGGCCTGAACGTACTCGGCCAAATCACGCTGCTGGCGGTAATGCTCATAAACATTTTCCGCAGCCAAGATGGCAGAAAGCAACTGTGACTCATCGATTACGAATAACAAATCCCCTGAGCCAGGGGCCCCTAAAAGGCGACGAATCTCATCAACCCAACTCCGATATGCATATTGAGCCAACTCGGGAATACCGTTATCCAAATCACCTCCTGTGAGAATATTCAGCGCATTTCCATGGGTGCTGCCGACCCCCATAGCAATATGTAAGGATAGGTAATAGAAGTCTTTGACAAACAGCAAATTGGAAAACTCCTCTCCAATTGCTGCATCTTCTCTTCTGTTTTCCTTGGTGGTGCGCCATTTCAGACGAGCCTGTTGAATCTGGCTGTTGATCTGGCCCTTGGCTTGGGCTGCTTGCTGTTGCGCACCTATCACATGGCCGAGCTGTCTTCCAAAATTATATGCCGCCGGATTCCCCACCCAGACTACATTGGCCAAAACCGGGGGACCATAACAGCACAATATGACCACCGCACTCATGATCGTCGCATGTATAGGCGACAAACCACGACACCTTTTCTTTCCAAAGATTAGACCATACATATCCTGTATTTCCCTCCCAATCCGTCGGAATAATCCCCCAACCCAAACGACAATAGCAGATTCTCTCAGACCATTTATTGGCCAACTGATGAGGACTCATTTAAAACTATGCAAAGCTTCTAAATAAATCCAAGCAAATTATACTCACCCAGAGAACTATCAACACTGAACCAGGACCGATATATACCGAGACCAATACGGTATAGAATATTTTTCTAATGGATGTACGCGGCCTGCCAGACGGTCCCTGACACGCATGTAAGCCTTGGCTACAAAGAGAATAAAAATCAACAAGTAAAAAGCCAGCATGGCGAGACGTAGCAATTGGGATTTGAGGTCAGTGCCCAGACTGTAACGCCCGTAAACAACAAAGTCATACAAAGCGAATACAGCTTGTAAAATCAGCTTTGCTGGCTCAAAAAGAAATAGCCTGTACCAGAGAGCCACCAAATCATAGGTCTCACCTAAAATCCAGTAGGCATTTTTCAATTGCCACACCCAACTAACCGCGCTCCAAATCCAGCTGATTGCAAGGGCGAGTAGGATGCATGTGGCTAGCGCGCTTATTGCCTCCCCCAAATTTTTGCCAATATCTTGTGGCGGCCTGCCGGCACTTTTTGTTGATATTGATCCGGCATTCAACTTTGAATTAAGATTGAGCGCGCTCTGGTGTTGCTTCCAAAACCATTCGTCTCGCTGCCGCGCCTCGAAGCCCATACGAGCTTCTGGAGTATCTTGATGCCCACCATCACGGCCACGGCTGTACTCTTCATCTGACCTCATATCCAACCTCTGCAAAGATTGGAAAGTGTCAGGCAGTATAGCCCCCCTTTTTGGCCGCGACCCCGGGCGACGAAAAATAATGCGGCGAGCATGTTGACCTCCTTGCCTGCAATTTGATAGTCCAGTTACCGAGCCTCATTTTTCGCAAACTTACTGCTGATTAGGAAGGCAGTCAATCGGTTTTTGAACGCACCAAGCACTAATTTCAACAACCCAATCAAATTGACAGCCCCGCCTTCACAGTGGACGCCTTAGCCATGCCGCCGATGGGTGCCGACACTTTATAGAGCGGCCTGGCATTAGCGTACTCCAAGGTCTTCAACCTCATCTGATCGACTTCAGGAGTGGCGGTTGTGCTGCGGCCTTCCCAGTTCAGCTGCTATACCTCCGCCAACTCCCCAGGTCGGTGATATCCCTGGCGCCCTCCACGCCACAGGGCTCGCAGATAAATCCCGGCAGCCAGCGGCCATCGGCAAGTTCGACCTTGCCGATACCCAGGGGCGCCGGAATACCGGCGACGAAACTGCCAAACTCGGCGGCGGGCACCCCCCAGACTTCCACTTCGATGGCCGCGCCCCCCTCCGCCACCCGCACCATGCCGGGTCGGAACGGCGGCCCGCCGGCCAGGGCGTAGAGTTTGTAGCTGGGCGCCGAGGTTGTGGCCTGCATCAACCTGGCGCGACGGCTGGTGAGCTGGTGATTGAGGGGAAATCCGGAGAGATGCGCGCCGCACACCACCACCGGAATCCAGTCCGGACTGGGTGCCGGCGCCAGGGCCTCCGCCCTGCGCTCCAGTCCGGTGGCACCCAGGGGCAAGGCATTGTCGCTGAGGTAGTGGCCGGCGAGGCGCAGCAGGGCGCGGTCGCCGCCGGCGGGAGCAAAGGCGGTGACACCCCAGGGCAGGCCGTTGCCGAGAAACCCCACCGGCAGGGCCACCCCCGCGCAATCCAGCAGGTTCATAAAGTTGGTGTAGTGGCCGAGATTGGTGTTGAGCTGAATGGGATCGGCCAGCAACTCCGCCACCCTGTAGATGGTGCCCGCCGTCGGCGTCAGGGCGAAATCCACAGCGGCAAAAAACTCGTCGGCAAACCGCCGGTACGCCGCCATCCGGTATTCCGCCTTGAAGGCGTCCGCCGCACTGATGGTGGCTGCCGGCTCGATGATGGCGCGAATTGCCGGGTGCAGTGCTTGGGGCTTCTCGGTGAGCATGTGCTCGATGGCGACCAAGCGCTCCGCTACCCAGGGCCCCTGGTAAAGCAGTTTGGCGGCGGCAAAAAACGGCGAAAAATCCCTCTCGACGATGGTGGCACCGATGGCTTTCATGCGCTCCACCGCCTCGTCAAACAGGGCGGCGGCATCGTCATCGCCAAAAAATTCCAGCTGATTCCGGAACGGTACTGCCAGGGTAAAAGCAGCCTTTGCCGCAAGCTCAGGCCACAGGGAATCGGCCAGAGGACGGGCGTAGGGCTCGGCCTTGTCATAGACCGCAGCCACATCCAGCACGGCTTCCGCATCGCCCGCGGTAAGGGCAAAGATGCTCATGGTGTCCAGGGTGCGGCAGGCGGGAACCATTCCCCTGCTGCTCAGGGCGCCGAGGCTGGGCTTGAGCCCCACCAGGTTGTTGAAGGACGCCGGCACCCGACCGGAGCCGGCGGTGTCCGTGCCCAGGGCAAAGCTGGCGAGCCCCAGGGCGACGGCCACGGCGGAACCGGAGCTGGAACCGCCGGCAATATACTCCCGGTTGAAGGCATTGCGGCACGGCCCCCAGGGCTCCGGAGAGCGGGTGCCATTGAGGCCGGTGGCAAACTGGTCCAGATTGGCCTTGCCCACCGGGATGGCGCCCGCCCTGATCAACAAATCCACCACAAACGCGCTTTCTTCCGGGACATAGGAAAACTGTGGGCAGGCGGCGGTGGTGGGGATGCCGGCGAGGTCGATGTTGTCCTTGATGGCGAAGGGAACACCATAGAGCGGCAGGTCCCCGGGGGACTTCTCCGCCAGGGCATCGAGATAGGACCGCTGCTCCTCGGCGCTTAGCAGGTGAATCCAGATATTTCGGTCCTTGTATTGGCTCGCCTTGGCCCTCAGGGCCGCCATCAGTTGGGCGGGGCTGAAGTCACCCCGCCGATAGTGGTCCAGCAGGTTGGGAAGTGTCAGGGCGATGGTGGCGAGATCTGGTTTCATCAATGTGCTCCGGGGTGTCGCCCGGCACCGGCCGGGGAAGGGAATCTGGTTTCACTGCAAGTTTCTGGCAAATCAGGGTCGCACCCTGAAATGACCTGCGACTGGCGGTTGATCTGCAAGATGGATGCCGTAAGGGCTGGTATCGGGTTACGCCGCGCCCCGACTGCGCAATAGCTCGCAGCCAATCCCGGCCGGGCCAGGTAATGGCTGGCTATAGCCCGGCCTTCCAACTTTTGTATAAGATGGCCGTACCCGGCGGGAACATTGCCAACCGTCGGTGACGGCCCCCCGAAGGAGGCTCCGATCATTTGTCATTGAGGCGCGTAGCGGCGAGCTGTCCTGTAAGCCGTTGAAATTGTCTGGTGTCGAGATTACTTCGCTACGCTCGCAATGACAGGACACAGTATTGACCAGAGATTCCTTAACGGCGCTCGACACGACCTCTGGCGAAATCGATCGGAGTCCACACAAGGAGAATACGAAATGCGTTTTCACTCAACGGTAAGCGCTTTCTTGCGCAGGGATCGCGACCCGCCGCCCATTGCCGCCATTCGCCTCCGGTATCGGGGCACGAGGGCCGTCTTCGGAGCGGCCGCGCTGGCGTTGGGCCTGGCCGGGTTCCTTCCCGCCCGCGCCGCCGAACCGGTTCACTTTACCCCCAATCCCCAGGCCCACAGCATCGCGGTGGACTGGGTCGAGGCCATGCTGTTGGCGATTCAGCTGAATCCACCAGCGCCAACCGCCACCACCTGGCGCATGTTGGTGGCGACCACCTCAATGTACAACGCCTGGTCGGCTTACGACAATAAAGCCCTGTCCATCAACGATGGAATCGCCCTCAAGCGCGACACTTGGGAACACACCGACGCCAACAAGGAGATCGCGGTAAGCCACGCCGCCTACCACTCACTGAGCTTCCTGTTCCCCAATCAGCAGTTCATTTTCGACGAGGTCATGGCGCTCCACGGGATGACGCCGTCCGTCTCGACGGACATCACCACCCCCGAGGGTATCGGCAGGGTTGCGGCGCGAAAGGTCATCGACAGCCGCCTCAAGGACGGTTCGAACGCGCGCAATGGCTTTGCCCAGATCGTATCCAGCTACTACCCCGAATTGTATGCGCCGGTGAACAGCCCCGACCCCAACGCCCCCAACAGCCTGGGAGGACCGGTATGGGACCCCAATCACTGGACGCCGCTTCGTGTACCCACAGGCAGTCTGGTGGATGACGACGGCAATCCCTACTACCTGGACAACGATCCCGGCTCCTACCGGGATCAATCCTTCCTGACACCCCACTGGGGCGCCGTCACCCCTTATGCATTGACCTCGGGGGATCAGTTTCGACCCCCCGCGCCCCCCCGGCTGGGCTCCGACGATCCCTACACCGATGCCCTTGGCAGCCTCACCACCAATGACGAGGCCTACCGCCGCCAGGCACAGGAGGTGTTGGACTACAGCGCCGAGTTGACCGACGAACACAAGATCATCGCGGAATTCTGGGCCGATGGCCCGGGCACCTGGACACCACCTGGCCACTGGATGCAGCTGGCCAATGGCATCTCCATCCGCGACGGCCACGGTATCGACGAGGACATTCGCATGTACATGGCAATCGCGGGGGCGGTGTTCGACGCCGGCATCGTCGCCTGGGACGCCAAGCGGGCCTACGACTTTGTCCGCCCGGCCAGTGCCATACGCTATCTATATCAAGGCCAGCAGGTTTTCGCCTGGGGCGGCCCCAACCAGGGCGCCAGGATGATCGACGGCGGAGAGTGGCAGCCCTATCAGCAACTCACTTTCGTCACCCCGGCCTTTGCCGAATTTACCTCGGGTCACAGCACCTTCAGCGCCGCCGCGGCCCATACCCTGATTGCCTTCACCGGTAGCGATGCCCTGTACGACGGTGTCACCGCCATCGGCCGCGACTATGACAGGGACGGCACCGAGGACCTGCTTGGCCAACACCTTGCAATGCCGGGCACCATGATGTTCGAGGAGGGCCCCGCGGTCCCGGTGGTGCTGCGCTGGGAAACCTTCTCCGAAGCCGCGGAGGAAGCCGGCATTTCCCGTCTCTACGGCGGCATCCACTTCCAGGATGGCAACCTGCACGGCCAGCAATCGGGAAAAAGGGTGGGCGACCTAGCCTACCAGGTGTCTGAACTGTACTGGGACCCGTTCGGGAAAATCAGCCAGACCGTCGAAGCCCTCGGTGCGGCCGGCCACATCGATGGTTCAACGGAGGGTCTGCTGGTGCGGCTTTCCCTGAATGCTGAATCGGCTCTTGCCAAGGGACAGACACACAAGACCTGCTCACTTCTTCAAGCCATGGGGGAAGCGGTGTACAGAACGCCCCATCGGGGGAGATGGACCGGGGAAGATGGCACTGAAGCCAAACAGCATATTGCTCGCCAGCTGAGCCAGGTATCCGGCCTGCTATGTTCCGCTCCGCGGGTACACAGGCCACCAGCCCGGCGGGGATTGCCCAATCTCGCCCATGGACCGGCGGAGGGCCCGGGCCTGTCGCGGGGTCGCTGAGACAAGGCCAATCCGCCCTTGGGCGGCACTCCCTGGTGGTTTTTCAAAGTGATAATGAGGGATGCGCGGTAGGATGGGTGGAGCGCAACCCGTCAATATCAAATGGAAAGCGCACGAGTCCGGATAAAGCTCGGCGGCATCCGGGCTACGGGCAACCCCCTTCCCGCCTCAACACCAGCAATTGCTGGCCGGAATGCACCGGCTGGCCGGGCTGGCAGAGGATCCTGTCGATGACGCCAGCCTCGGGACTGTGGACTTCGATCTCCATCTTCATGGACTCCAGCACCACCAGCACCTCGCCCTTTTTCACCGCCTGGCCGGGGCGCGCCAGCACCTGCCAGATACTGCCGGCAGCCTCGCTCTCCACCGCCGCGCAACCTTCCGGCAATACCTCCTCGTGGCCGGTTTCGTGCACCGGTGTTTCTGAGGAAAAGTTGAGCTGGCCAGAATCCTGCCAGCGCCGCAGTTCTTCGGCAAAGGCCTGCTGCCGCTGGGTGGTGAAGGCGGCAATCTCCCCTTCGTGGCTGGCGA